>NZ_JBDGJU010000012.1:0-109439 GCF_057656735.1 Microbacterium sp. Soil_C_42 | reverse complement strand
GGCGACCCCGCCGAGGGCGCCGCGGCCGCGACCGACGGCGGGCGCCCGCTCGGCCTTCTCGGACTCGTCGCCGTGGCGACGCCGTTCGGCGGCTCACGGCTCGCCCGCCTGTTCGTCGTTCCGAGCATCCGCGCCTTCCGGCCCAAGGACGAGACCATCCTCACCCTGGGCCGCGAGACCTCGGTCAACGGCCGCATCGTGTCGGTGTTCGGGCCGTGGGACCCCCACATCCCCGAGGGGAGCGCCCTCGACGGCGCGACGAACATCGCGGTGCCGACGTCGGGCCACTTCCGGGTGCTCGGCGCGAGATCGACCGCGCGCGCCGTGCTCGACGGCATCGCCGTGCTCACCGGGACGGAACCCGCCGAGTAGCCCCGGTCACACTTCGGGGCGGTGCGGCCACCAGTCCGGCAGCAGCGCGAGATACACGCGGAGGAAGTCCTCGACCCGCGGGGACGGATGCCGCAGCCACCCGTCGATAATCCCCACCGTGCCGTCCGCGAGGAAGCGGGCGGCGGCATCCGAGACGCTCGCGGCGGTCGCGCCGGCGACCGGGACCGCGATCTCGACGCGCCCGCGGTCCAGCAGCGTCTCTGTGGTGCCGCGGAAGTGCCGGCTGAGCATCGCGTGCAGCGCTCCGCCGCCGTCCGCGAGCTCGCGGCGGTAGATGTCGACGTGCCGCAGGACGTGGTGCAGCACGCCTCGGGTCACGGTCGCGACGGCGGTGGCGGCATCCGATCGATCCTTCATGAGCTCGTCGCGCAGCACGTCGAGCTCGGCGGTGAGCGCCGCCTCGACCAGCGCCTCGGGCGAATCGGCGTGCTCGTAGAACGTCGAGCGGTGCACGCCGGCCGCGTCGGCGATCTGGGTCACCGTCAGGTTCGAGATCGGCTGATCCGCCGCGAGAGTGAGCGCGGCGGCGTACAGGCGGTCGCGGCTGCGCTGCTTTCGGGGGTCCATCGCACCTCCGGGAATGTTTCCTACAGGTGTAGGTTAACTCATGCATAACCGACAAATGTCGGAGAAGTGATCGGCGCCACGCGATGACGCCACCAACGGAGGTAATCATGGCTACGTACGATGTCGCGGAGCGTTCCGCCATCGTCACCGGCGCAGGATCCGGCATCGGCCGGGCGGTCGCCCTCACCCTCGCCGCCAACGGCGCCGCAGTCCTCGTCGCGGACGTGCGACAAGAGGCCGCGGACGCGGTCGTCGCCGAGATCACCGGCGCGGGCGGCGCCGCAGCGGCGTTCGTCGGCGACGTGTCGGACCCCGCGGTCGGGCAGGCGGCCGTCGAGGCCGCGGAGGCCCTCGGCCCCCTGCGGATCGCGGTCAACAACGCCGGCATCGGCGGGGCGGCGGCACCGATCGGCGAGTACCCGATCGACTCGTGGCAGAAGGTCATCGAGATCAACCTGAACGCCGTGTTCTACGGCACGCGCGCGCAGGCGCCCGCGATCGCGAAGAACGGCGGCGGCTCGATCGTCAACATCTCCTCGGTGCTCGGCTCGGTCGGCATCCCCATGTCGTCGGCGTACGTCACGGCCAAGCACGGCGTCGTCGGCCTCACCAAGAACGCGGCGCTCGAGTACGGCACGCAGGGCGTGCGCGTGAACGCGGTCGGCCCCGGCTTCATCCGCACGCCGCTCGTCGACGCGAACCTCGATGCCGACGCGCAGGCGGCTCTCGCCGCCAAGCACGCGCTGGGCCGCCTCGGCGACCCGCAGGAGGTCGCGAACCTCGTGGCCTTCCTCGCGTCGGACGCCGCGACCTTCGTCAGCGGCAGCTACCACCTCGTCGACGGCGGATACGCCGCGCAGTAGCATCCGTCCCTCCGGAACCGGCGGCCCGCGTGCACCCGAAGCACGCGGGCCGCCTCCCATTCCGCGCGATGTCTACAGCTGCGGCGGGGTCCAGACGAGAGTGTGTCCGGTCGCGGTGAACATCTCGTTACCGGCGAGCTTGCCGGTCGTGGTCGACTCGAGCACGAAGCCTAGCGCCTCATAGAAGTCGCGCGCCGCGTTTCCGTCGAGCACCTCGAGCTCGACCCGTCCGCCGGAGCGCGCGACGAAGTGCTCGACGAGCGCGCGGCCGACACCGCGGCGATAGAGGCCCGGGTCGACGTAGATCCAGGTGATCTCGCCGCCGTCGGGGCCGACGCTGCCGGCGATGAAGCCCACGACCGCGCCGTCGGTCTCGGCGACCCAGACCTCGTCGTCGAAGAGGCCCTCGTTCTCGTACGTGGCGGCGAGGTCGAGGTAGGCCTCGAGGAGTCCGGCGCCGCGGAGCTCGTCGAGCCGGGCGGCGTCGTGGATGCGCTGGATGTCGTCCCAGTCGGCGCTTTCGTATGGACGGATGCGGACCGTCACGGTGTCTCCTGAGGCACGGAGGCGGCGCCGCGCCACGCGGCGAGCACCTCGACGTGGCGCAGCAGGAACGCGCGCTCGTCGAGCCGCTTGCGCCGCAGCCACCCGGTCACCTCGTCGTTGCTCTTGCTGGCGTTGCAGGAGCGGCACGCGGGCACGACGTTCTCGAACGTGTAGCGGCCGCCGCGCGAGATGGGCAGCACGCAGTCCTTCTGGAACGGACCCGCCGTCATGCCGCAGTAGGCGCACGCGGCCCACGCCTCGACCAGGGCCTCCCACTCGTCGAGTGTGAGGTCGTTGTCGGCGGCGGCCACCCGGCGGGCGCGGCGCCGCGCTGCGCGCGCACGCCTGGTCTGACTCACCGCCATGCCCGAAGGCTACCGACTCCGTCAGGCGACGGGGTCGGGCACGCCGTCGAGGAGCTTCGCGATCGTGGTGATGACGCCGTGGTCGAGGTTCGACGGGGCACGAAAGCGCGCCCGCGCCGCGACGAGCGGGTGCGCGTTGGCCATCGCGAACGACAGGGACGCGGCATCCATCATCTCGAGGTCGTTGAGGTAGTCGCCGAACACCGCCGTCTGCTCGGGCGTGATGCCCGTCGCCGCCTGCAGCCGTCTGAGCGCGACGCCCTTGTTGACGCCCTGGTTCATCACGTCGATCCAGTGCTCTCCCGACACCACCACCTGGTGCGTGGCCCGCAGGTCCTCGAGCGCGGGGGCGGTGGCCGCGGCCTCCGCGAAGTCGAAGATCGCGACCTTGAGGATCTGGTCGTCGACCGCAAGCAGGTCGGGCATGGCCTCGAGGCGGGCGTAGTACTTCTCAGCCTCGGAGAGGAACGCGCCGTCGGCGCGCTCGATGTAGGCGGACCGCTTGCCGCACACGACGACGCCGAGGTCGCGCCCCTCGGCGGCGAGCGCCCGCAGGCGCGTCACGAGGGACGCCGTGAACGAGGCGTCCATCGCGTCAGAGCTGATCTCGGCGTCGCCCTCGACGACGTACGCGCCGTTCTCGGCGATGAACACCATGTCGTCGAGGTGCTCGGCGAACGCGCGCTGCAGCGTCGCGAGCTGGCGTCCGCTGGCCGGAGCGAAGCGGATGCCGTCCGCGTGCAGGCGATCCAGCAGCGGCCAGAGGGCCTCGGGGATGCGGCCGTGGCCGTCGAGCAGGGTGCCGTCCATGTCGACGGCGATGAGGCGAAGGTCGGGCGAGGGGAAGGGCATGGTGCTTCCAGCCTACGGTCGGCTTCCTGAACGCCGGGAGGGACGCCTGCTCACAACAGCCGCCGGAGATCGGTGAGTAACGCGTAACCAACGCGCACACCCGCGCGGGTACCTTGGGGTGCGTGACAGCTCCCATCGATGCCACCACCACGTCCGCCTGGGCCGAGCTCAGCTCGATCCGCGACTCGTTCGCCCCCGATCTGCGCGACTGGTTCGCCATCGATCCGCGGCGCGCCGAGCGCCTCAGCTTCGAGCTCGCCGACCTGCACGTCGACCTGTCGAAGAACCTCGTGACCGACGAGATCCTCGCGGCGCTCGTGAAGCTCGCCGCCGAGACCGGCGTCGCCGAGCGCTACGCCGCGATGCTCGCCGGCGAGCACATCAATACGACCGAGGACCGCGCGGTGCTGCACACGGCGCTCCGCCGCCCCGCCGGCGCTTCACCGGCGCTGGTGGTCGACGGCCAGAACGTCGACGCCGACGTGCAGTCGGTGCTCACCGCGATGACCGCCTTCGCCGAACGCGTGCGCTCCGGCGAGTGGAAGGGCGTGACGGGCAAGAAGGTCACACATATCGTCAACATCGGCATCGGCGGCTCCGACCTCGGCCCGGTCATGATCTCGGCCGCGCTCGAGCCCTACGCCACCGCCGGCATCCAGGCCCGGTTCGTCTCGAACATCGACCCGTTCGACATCGCGAACAAGACCAAGGACCTCGACCCCGAGACCACGCTCTTCATCGTCGCGTCGAAGACCTTCACCACCCTCGAGACGCTGACCAACGCGCGCCTCGCGCGCGACTGGCTGTGGGCCGGCCTCGCGACGTCGGGCGCGATCGACGGGTCGGATGAGGCGAAGACGGATGCTGTCGCCCACCACTTCGTCGCCGTCTCGACCGCCCTCGACAAGGTCGCCGCGTTCGGCATCGACACCGACAACGCGTTCGGGTTCTGGGACTGGGTCGGCGGCCGCTACTCCGTGGACTCGGCCATCGGCCTCTCGCTCATGATCGAGCTCGGCCCCGAGGTGTTCCGCGAGCTGCTCGCCGGGTTCCATGCGGTCGACGAGCACGTGGCGAGCACGCCGCTCGAGCGCAACGTGCCGGTGCTGATGGGCCTGCTCAACGTCTGGTACTCGAACTTCCTCGGCGCGCAGTCGCACGCGGTTCTCCCCTACGCCCAGCAGCTCTCGCGCTTCGCCGCTTACCTGCAGCAGCTCACGATGGAGTCCAACGGCAAGTCCGTCCGCTGGGACGGCTCCCCCGTGACGACCGACACCGGCGAGGTGTTCTGGGGCGAGCCCGGCACCAACGGCCAGCACGCGTTCTATCAGCTGATCCACCAGGGCACGCGCCTCATCCCCGCCGACTTCATCGCCTTCGCGAACCCCGCGTACCCCCTCGAGGACGGCGGCCGCGACGTGCACGGCCTGTTCCTGTCGAACTTCCTCGCGCAGACCAAGGCCCTCGCCTTCGGCAAGACCGCCGAAGAGGTCGGGGCCGAAGGCACCACCGGCGCCCTCGTCGCCGCGCGCACGTTCGCGGGCAACAAGCCGACCACGTCGATCTTCGCTCCTGCGCTCACGCCCGCCGTGCTCGGCCAGCTCGTCGCACTGTACGAGCACATCACCTTCACGCAGGGCGTGATCTGGGGCGTCAACTCGTTCGACCAGTGGGGCGTCGAGCTCGGCAAGCAGCTGGCGCTGCAGATCGCGCCGGCCATCGAGGGCGACGAGGCGGCGATCGCGGCACAGGATGCCTCGACCCGGGCGCTCCTCGCCTACTACGCCGCGCACCGCAAGTAGGCCGCACGACGTCGAGGGGTGGGTGCCGAGGTCTCGGCACCCACCCCTCCGTCGTTCCCGCGGCCGGTTCCCGCAGCCGCTGCAGTTCTCGCCCGGCCCCATTCGCCCGCGCTATGGGAATCGGCATCCGCGGTTGTTTCACACAGCCGCGGATGCCGATTTCGCTAGCGCGAAGCCGACACCGGCTTACGACGCGGGCTTGGGCTCCACCGTGATCAGCGAGCCGCCCACGGCGATGTCGCCTTCGAGCACCGGCGACACCTCGCCGAAGTCGTCGGCGTTGAGCACGATGACGGGCGTGATGAGCGGGTAGCCGGCCTTCTCGATCACCGCGCGGTCGAACGTCACCAGCGGCGTGCCGAGCTCGACGCGATCACCGTTCTTCACCTTGACGTCGAAGCCTTCGCCCTTGAGGTTGACGGTGTCGATGCCGACGTGGATCAGCAGCTCCACGCCGCCGTCGAGCACGATGCCGAAGGCGTGCCCGGTCGGCTGGGCCGCCGCGATCACGCCCGCGCCGGGCGAGAACACGGTGTCGCCCGCAGGCTCGATGGCCGCGCCCGGGCCCATGACCCCGCCCGCGAACACCGGGTCGGGCACCTCCGACAGCGGAACGACCTTGCCCGCCAGCGGCGACAGCACCTCGATCGACGCCTTCTCGAGCAGGGCGGTCGCCACCGGGACGGCGGCCGCAGCCGGGGCCGCCTCCGACGCGTCGATGACACGGGGCTCGCTCGCCTCGACGACCGCGGGCGCGACGTGCTCGGCCGCAGCCGCCGCCTCGGCCGCGTCGCGCGCCGCCTCGAACTCGGCCTGCTGCTCGGGCGTGCGGAAGTTCGACCAGATCACGAGGAACATCGACGTGAAGAACGCGAGGCCGATCGCGATCGCGTAGAGGCCCATCGGCTCGAACGCCGGGATCGTCAGCAGCGACGTGAACACGAACGCCTGCGTGGTGACGCCATCGGGCAGGCCCATGATCAGGCTGCCGATGCCGATCGTCAGTCCGCCGACGAAGCAGCCCACGAGCATGCGCGGGTAGATCCGCTTGAACCGCAGGTGGATGCCGTACAGCGACGGCTCCGAGATGCCACCCAGCAGGCCCGCGGCGAGCGCGCCCGTCGAGGTCTGACGCATCTGCGTGTCGCGGTGACGGAGCGAGAGCACGAGCACGCCGGCGGTCGCACCGAAGCATGCGAAGTTCCACGCGCCCATCGGGCCCTGGATGAAGTCGTACCCGAGCGTCTGGATGTTCAGGAGCATGATCGCGTTGATGGGCCAATGCAGGCCGAGGGGCACCATGAACGGGTACGCGAGCGGGATGACGATCGCGAAGATGAACGGCGAGAAGCTGTTGATCGCCGCGAGGGCCTGGGCCAGCACCGCGCCGACGTAGACGCCGATCGGCCCGATCACGAACGCGGTCAGCGGCATCATGATGAGCATCGCGAAGAACGGAACGAAGATGAGCTGCAGGTTCGCCGCGATGATCCTTCGCAGCAGCTTGTACAGCGGCCCCAGCACCGCCGCCATGAGCAGCGGCGGGAACACCTGCGAGCTGTAATTCGCGATCGGCAACGGGATGCCGAAGACCGGGACGATCGCGACCTGCGCAGCCTCGATCCCGAACAGCGCCGTCGGCTCGACCCCCTGGGCGAGCGACGTGAAGCCCGGGAGCATGAGCACCGCCATGATCGCGAAGCCCACCCACGGGTCGGCGCCGACCTTCTTCGTCGCGTTGTAAGCGACCATGAGCGGCAGGAAGACGAAGACGCTCTGCCACATCAGGTTGATGAACGCCCAGGACGGATCGAGCGTGACCCCGGGCTCGTTCCAGTCCGGGATCACGTCGAGCGTCGCCATGAGGGCCATGAACGTGATGAAGAACGAGGCGCCGAGCAAGGCGCCGAGGATCGGCCGGAACGAGTCCGACAGGAACTCGAACAGCGAGTCGATCCACGCGACCTTGCCGCGCACCCCTTTCGCACGCTCGCGCGCCTTGATGGAATCGAGGTCGTCGGGATCGGATGCTGCGGCCCCGCCGCCGTCCTTCATCTCGGGCAGCGCCATGATGTCGTTGTAGACGTTCTGCACGCCGCCGCCGATGACGACCTGGAACCGTTCGCCCGCCTGCGGCACGGCGCCCATGACTCCGGGGATCGCCTCGACGGCCGTGGCGTCGACGCCGGACGCGTCACGGAGCTGGAATCTCAGCCGGGTGGCACAGTGGGTCAGGCTCTCGATGTTGCCGGCGCCGCCGACGGCCTTGACGATGTCTGCTGCGGACGATGTAGCCATGGATCTCTCCTTCGCGAGGTGTCGTGCGCGCATCGACGACGCACCGCACCGCGCCGTGCCCCGTCGAGCGCAACGCTAGCGCCCGACTGGTGACGCGGGAAACATCCACACGCCGGGATTCTCCTCACGCCGTCATCCCCCGGACCGTCGGCGAGACGTGTCGCCGTCATGCACGCGATGGCCTCGCTGGCGCTGTCGGGGTCGACCGCGCTCGTGGCCGGGAGCCGCCCGTGCGTGCGAGCCCATGAGGTGCGGCGCCGTTGCCGCACTGAGGGCGCCGATACACCTCCGTGAGAAGATTCTCATTCTCCGATCAGGCCTTTCCCTGAAAAGCGCTCTCACGTTCCGCCCAGGAAACCACCGGGAACCATCCAGACACGATGAGGCAGACTCGGGGACTTGTGCGCCCGACCCGACGGCGCACGGGCGCCGATACCCGCGGCGCGAAACCCGAAGGATCGTACGTTCGTCATGCATTCAGACCAGTCACCCACGCCTGCCCGCCGTTCACGCCGCCGCTTCTTCGTGCCCACCGTCGCCACCGGAGCCGCCCTCGGCGTGCTCCTCACGACGGGCCTCACGCTCGCTTCCCCGGCACTCGCCGCCGCTGCGCCGCTGGCCGCCTCCGCGATCGCCTCCGCCGCCGCACCCGAGGCGACCGCAGACTCCTTCCGCGACATCCGCGTCGATGCCCAGGGCACCCTCCTCTCGGCCCGCGTCGCGCTGAGCGACGCCGCCGCGGTCACCGCCGACATCGCCGCCGCAGGCCTCGACCTGGGCATCAGCGACACCTCCGTCGGCACCGCCGGCCTCGAGCGGGCGGCCGACCGCCTCGCGAAGCTCGACGTCGTTCCCATGCTCCTCGTTCCGGGACTCACCGCCGACGCGAGCGGTGCCACCGAGACGGTCGAGGCCCGGGTGGCAGAGCTCCGCGAGCACCTCGACGCCGCCAAGGAGAAGAAGGCCGCGGAAGAGGCGGCCGCGGCCGCCGCAGCCGCTGCCGCCGCCGCTGCCGCCGAAGCTCAGCGCCAGGCCGAAGAAGCAGCCGCCGCCCTCGCTGCCGCGAACACTCCCGAGGGCGCCAAGGCGACCGCGCGCCAGATGGCCGCCTCGCAGTACGGCTGGGGCGACGGCCAGTTCTCGTGCCTCGAGTCGCTCTGGGAGAAGGAGTCGAACTGGAACTACCAGGCGTACAACTCCGGCAGCGGCGCCACCGGCATCCCGCAGTCACTGCCCGGCAACAAGATGGCCAGCGCCGGCGCCGACTGGCAGACCAATGCCACCACGCAGATCGCGTGGGGCCTCGGCTACATCGCCGGCTCATACGGCACGCCGTGCGCCGCGTGGGGCCACTCGCAGGCCACCGACTGGTACTGATCAGCCAGCCTCCATCTGAAACGGATGCCGCACCCCGGCCGCAGTCGCGGGGTGCGGCATCCGTCTTGTTCTATGCGTGCGCGTGCGCGCCGGGCCCGTACAGCTCCGCGACCTTCTGCGACGTGAACCACCCGTCGTAGGCGTCGGTCTTCGGCCACCCTTCCGGCGAGTCCTGCCATTCCTCCTGGCGGCCGTACGGGAGCACGTCGACGAGCGGGAACGTATGGCTCAGCTGCTCCGTGCCCCGGCCGTTCGTGTGCCAGGTGCGGTAGACGGTGTCGCCGTCGCGGAGGAAGACGTTCACCGCGAAACCGCCTCCGGCGGGCGCGTCGACGTCGGCGCCGAACGGGCTCCCGGCCGTGGAGTACCAGTCCATCCGGTTGCCCGTGCGCTCCTTGTACTCGAGCGCTTCGTCGATCGGACCCTGCGTCACGATGACGAACCGGGCGTCGTATGCGTCGAGGAAGTCGAGCCGGGTGAACTGCGACGTGTAGCCGGTGCAGCCCGGGCACTGCCATTGCTTCCCCTCGAACCACATGTGGTTGTAGACGATGAGCTGCGATTTGCCCTCGAAGACGTCGACGAGGCGCACCGGGCCGTACTCGCCCATCAGCGTGTAGTCGGGCATCTCCACCATCGGCAGCCGGCGGCGCTGCGCCGCGATGGCGTCGAGCTCTCGCGTCGCCGCCTTCTCGCGCACGCGGAGCTGATCGAGCTCGCGTCGCCACTCCTCGGCATCGACGACGGGCGGAAGGGCGTTCTGGGTCGAGCTCTGCATCGGAACCTCCGAGTGTCGAGTGCGTATGTTGACACTGTACACATCTGGATGCTGCGGTCAAGGGGCTTCGCGGGGTCGCCGGCGACAGCCACTCAGGAAACCGATCACGAGAAGATAACAGCGAACTCTTGTCAGCGTTATCTGGCCGTTATAGAGTGCTGGCACGGTAGTTGTTTTGCTGTGGCAGCTACCGACATGTGATTGCAGGACACTCTTGGTGCAAGGGACAAGGGCCGGTCGGTAGCCTCTCCGACCGGCCCTTACTTTTGCCCTTCGACCAGGACATCTGAGATCACGCACCCGCCCGCCGGCGACGACCTTCGAGCTCCCGGCCCCCGCTCGCCGAGCGGGACCTGGGAAGATCACGAAAAGATCACAGAAAACGCTTGTCAGCGTTATCTGGCCGTTATAGAGTGCTGGCACGGTAGTTGTTTTGCTGTGGCAGCTACCGACATGTGATTGCAGGACACTCTTGGTGCAAGGGACAAGGGCCGGTCGGTAGCCTCTCCGACCGGCCCTTACTCTTGCCCTCTGCGCTAGTGGCTGACCGCCTTCTCGGCGCCGATGCCGGTGAGCGAGCGCACTTCCATTTCGGACTGCTTCTTCGGGTCTTCCGGCGTCTTGTCCAGCACGCTGACGATCCAGCCGAGGAAGAACGCGAGCGGGATCGAGACGATGCCGGGGTTCGACAGCGGGAACCACGCGAAGTCGATCGCGTCGGTCTTCAGCATCGACGTCTCGGAGCCCGAGACCACCGGCGAGAACACGATGAGCAGGATCGCCGAGGTGAGACCCCCGTACATGCTCCACAGTGCGCCCTTGGTCGTGAACCGCTTCCAGAACAGCGAGTACACGATCGTGGGCAGGTTCGCCGAGGCCGCGACGGCGAACGCGAGGGCCACGAGGAACGCGACGTTCTGACCGTTCGCTCCGATGCCGCCGATGATCGCGACGATGCCGATGATGACCACCGTGCGCCGCGCGACCTTCACCTCGGCACCCGGCTCGGGCTTGCCCTTCTTCACGACCGACGCGTAGATGTCGTGCGCGAACGACGCGGCGGCGGTGATCGTGAGGCCGGCGACGACCGCGAGGATCGTCGCGAAGGCGATCGCCGAGATGAGGCCGAGCAGCAGCGGTCCGCCCAGCGAGAACGCGAGCAGCGGGGCCGCCGAGTTCGGGCCACCGGGCGCCGCGGCAATGACGGCCGGGCCGACGAGAGCGGCGGCCCCGTAGCCGAGGACCAGCGTGAAGACGTAGAAGATGCCGATGAGCCAGATGGCCCAGACGACGGACTTGCGCGCCTCCTTGGCCGTGGGCACGGTGTAGAAGCGCATCAGCACGTGCGGCAGCGCCGCGGTGCCGAGCACCAGGGCGAGACCCAGCGACAGGAAGTCGATCTTCGAGGTGTCCGAGACGCCGTACTTGAGGCCCGGGTCGAGGATCGCCGGGTTCTCGGCGACGGCCACGGCCTTGTCGAGGAGCGCCGAGAAGTCGAAGCCGTTGAGCGCGAGCACCCACACCGTCATCACACCGGCGCCCGCGATGAGCAGCACGGCCTTGATGATCTGGACCCAGGTGGTGCCCTTCATGCCTCCGATGAGCACGTAGAGGATCATGAGCGCGCCCACCACCGTGATGACGACGGCCTGGCCCAGCTGGTCGCCGATGCCGAGCAGCAGCGACACCAGGCCACCGGCGCCCGCCATCTGCGCGAGCAGGTAGAAGAAGCACACGACGAGCGTGGTGGTCGCCGCTGCGATGCGCACCGGACGCTGCTTGAGCCGGAACGACAGCACGTCGGCCATCGTGAACTTGCCGGTGTTGCGCAGCAGCTCCGCGACGAGCAGCAGCGCCACGAGCCACGCGACGAGGAAGCCGATCGAGTAGAGGAACCCGTCGTAGCCGGTCATCGCGATCGCACCGACGATGCCGAGGAACGACGCCGCCGACAGATAGTCGCCCGCGATCGCGGAGCCGTTCTGGCCGCCCGTGAACGAGCGGCCGGCGGCGTAGTAGTCGGCCGCGGTCTTGTTGTTCCGGCTGGCGCGGAACACGATCACCATCGTGACGGCGACGAACGCGCCGAAGATGGCGATGTTGAGCCAGGGCTCGCCCGGCGACGTGGTCGCCGCATCTGTGAAGTGCCGCATCAGCGCGTCTCCCCTGCCCTCTCGAACTCGCCGGTCTCGATCTCGTCGCGGATCTCCTCCGCGAGCGGGTCGAGGCGCTTGTTGGCGTAGTGGACGTACCAGGTCGTGACGGCGAAGGTCGTGACGACCTGCGCCATGCCGAGGACCATCGCGATGTTGACGCTGCCGAACACCCGGATCGACATGAAGTCGTGGGCGTAGCTGGCGAGGAGGACGTACGCGAGATACCAGGCCAGGCACGCGCCCAGCACCGGGAAGACGAAGCTCCGATGCGTGCGCCGGAGCCGTTGGAAATCAGGTGATGCTTGCACCGCGCCGTAGTCGACCTCTGCGAGGTTCGTCTCGGCGCTGGGGGCTTCGTTGCCCATGGCGTCTCTCCTTCGAGGGGGGTCGGCGCGCCCGACGGCCGCGCCGCTGCGTTGACAGTGCGACCATGCTCGCGTTCAGGCGGTGGAGCCGGGGGCGGTCGCCGTTCGTCGTCGGTGAGCGGCGTCCACGGTGCGACGAACGGCGGTCGGCTGACGACGAACGACGGCTACGCTGGCCGCATGCCCGAGTCGATGCTGCTCGCCGCTGCCGCCGGCGTCCTCGCCGGGGCGCTCGCGGTCGGCGTCGTGATCCTGCTCCGGCGCATCGTGGTGGCATCCAAGGAGCTCGGCACCGACGTCGAGCAGGCCACGTACCAGACCCTCCACCTCGCGAGCCGCGCTGCCAAGCACCTGCGCGGCGGCATCGCCGAAGGCGACGCGATCCGCGCCGGTCGCCATCTCAAGGCTCTCCTCGGGTGCGAGACGCTCGCGCTCGTCGACCCGTCGGGTCACGTCACCGTCGAGGGCGACGACGCCGTGCGCGAGGTCGCCGGACGACTGGCCGCCGAGGCCCGTGCGTCGGGTCGCACGCAGATGCAGCGACGGGCGCGGATCGGCGAGCGGGAGACGGATGCTGTCGCCGCGCCGATCCTCGCGAGCGGCGTGCCCGCGGGGGCCATCGTCGCGTTCGCGCCGCGCGTGCGGGCCGGGCTCGTGCGCGCGACCGGCGAAGTGGCGGACTGGGTGGCCGCCCAGGTGGAGCTCGGCGAGCTCGACGCATCGCGCGCGGCCCTCGCCGAGGCCGAGGTGCGCGCGCTTCGCGCGCAGATCAGCCCGCACTTCATCTACAACTCGCTCAACGCCATCGCCTCGTTCATCAACACCGACCCTGCGAAGGCCCGCGACCTCGTGCTCGAGTTCGCCGACTTCACGCGGTACTCCTTCCGCCGGCACGGCGATTTCACCACCGTCGCCGAAGAGCTCCGCTCGATCGACAGCTACCTGAAGCTCGAGCGCGCCCGGTTCGGCGAGCGCCTGAAGGTGACCCTGCAGATCGCCCCCGAGGTGCTGTCGACGGTGGTGCCGTTCCTGTCGATCCAGCCGCTCGTCGAGAACGCGGTGCGCCACGGGCTCGAGGGCAAGGAAGGGGGCGGACGCATCACGATCGAGGCCTCCGATCAGGGGGCGTTCGCCGAGATCAGCGTCGAGGACGACGGCGTCGGCATCGACCCGGTCGTGCTCGAGCGCGCACTGGCCGGTGGTGCACCGGGTGAGCACGTGGGCCTTCGCAACGTCGACGCCCGGCTCCGGCAGGTCTACGGCGACGAGCACGGACTGGTGGTCGACACGAACGTCGGCGCGGGCACGCTGGTGCGGATGCGCGTGCCGAAGTCGCAGCCCGGCCGGGTCGCGGCATCCACCGGTCCCGTCCGTGCGACGGCGACCCTCGAGCGGCCGGAGGGGAGGCGCGAACCGTGATCTCCGTCCTCATCGCCGACGACGAGCAGCCCGCGATCGACGAGCTCGCGTTCCTGCTCGGACAGGACCCGCGCATCGGCGTCATCCACCAGGCGCCCTCGGGGGCCGAGGCGATCCGGCTGCTGACGCGGGAGAGCGTCGATGCCGCGTTCCTCGACATCCACATGCCCGGTCTGAGCGGCTTCGACCTCGCCCGCGCCCTGCAGCGGTTCGAGCGCCGCCCGGCACTCGTCTTCGTCACGGCTGACGAGGAGAGCGCCCTCGAGGCCTTCGACCTCGCGGCGGTGGACTACCTCCTCAAGCCCGTGCGCACGGAACGGCTTCACCGGTCGGTCACGCGCGTCCTCGAGGCGATGAAGGCGCAGGCTGCGCCGGCGACGGATGCCGCCGCCTCCGCCCAGCCGGAGCTCATCGCCGTGACACTCGGCGGAACGACGCGCATGATCCGCCGTGACGAGGTGCGGTACGTGCAGGCCCAGGGCGACTACGCGCGGCTGCACACCGAGGAAGCGAGCTACCTCGTGCGCGTGCCGATGTCGGATCTCGAGCGGCAGTGGTCCGACGCATTCGTGCGGATCCACCGCTCCTACCTCGTCGCGATCCCCCACCTCGCGCGCCTCCGGCTCGGGGGCGACCGTCCCAGCGTCACTGTCGGCGGCGCCGAGCTGCCGGTCAGCCGGCGGTGCCTGCCGGCGCTGCGCGAAAGGCTGGAGTCGACGACGATCCGGCCGCGCGCATGACCCCGGACGACGCCGCACCCCCCGACCGGCGCCCGCCGTCGCCGGGCCGGGTACGCGTCACCGGTCCGCACGCGGGCTCCCCCGCCGCATCCGTCCGCTCGTCGTCGCCGGAGGCGGAGGGAGGTCCCACGAGCGACATCGCCGGCGTGTACGTGCGCTCGCTGATCCGGTCGCAGCTGCGCCTCGGGATCGTGTTCGCGCTGGGTTTCGTCGTCGCCACCGCGCTGTTCGTGCTGGCCATCGCGCTCGTGCCCCAGCTCGACACGACGTTCGTCCTCGGCGTACCGCTGTCGTGGCTGCTGCTCGGGGTCGGCGTGTACCCGCTCGCCATCACGGTCGGCGGACTCTACGTGCGTGCGGCGTCGCGCAACGAGGCGCGCTACCGGGCACTGGCGGAGGACAGGTGAACCCCGCGATCGGCTACATCGCGATCGCCGCGGTGGCTGTGGCATCGGCGCTCATCGGCTTCTACGGCCTGCGGGTGTCGCGCACGACGAGCGACTTCTACGTCGCGAGCCGCACGGTGCGTCCCTGGTGGAACGCGTCGGCGATCGGCGGGGAGTATCTGTCGGCGGCGTCGTTCCTGGGGATCGCCGGCCTCATCCTGCTCACCGGATCGTCGGCGCTGTGGTTCCCGATCGGGTACACGGCGGGATACCTCATGCTGCTGCTGTTCGTGGCCGCGCCGCTGCGCCGCTCGGGGGCGTACACGATCCCCGACTTCACCGAGGCGCGGCTGGACTCCCTGTGGGCACGGCGCGTGACGAGCACGCTCGTGATCGTCATCGGGTGGTTCTACATCGTGCCCCAGCTGCAGGGCGCGGCGCTCACCGTGCGGATCACGACCGGTCTGCCCTCCTGGGTGGGGTCGCTCGCCGTCGCGGTCATCGTGGCGGTCGTGGTCGCGGCAGGCGGCATGCGCTCGATCACCTTCGTGCAGGCGTTCCAGTTCTGGCTGAAGCTCACGGCCCTCGCGATCCCGGTGGTCGCGATCCTGCTCCTCGTCGGCGACGCGCGGCCCGCATTGCCGCCGCTCGAGGCGTTCCCACCGAGCGCGGGCCCCGGCGACCTCGAGGTCTACCGGACGGTGTCGCTCATGGTGGCGCTGCTGCTCGGCACGCTCGGACTCCCCCACGTGCTCGTGCGCTTCTACACGAACCCCGACGGTGTCGCTGCACGTCGCACGACCGTCATCGTGCTCGTCCTGCTGTCGGTGTTCTATCTGTTCCCGACCGCGTTCGGGTTCCTCGGCCGCGCGTTCGCGCCCGACCTCGCGCAGTCGGGCGACGCCGACGCGCTCATCCTGCTGCTGCCCGATCGGATGATCGCGGGGCCGCTCGGCGACGTGCTGACGGCCCTCGTCATCGCGGGCGCGTTCGCGGCGTTCCTCTCCACATCGTCAGGGCTCGTGGTGTCGCTCGCCGGAGTCATCAGCCAGGACCTGCTCGGCGGCAGCGTGCGCGGCTTCCGCATCGCCGCGGTGCTCTCGTCGTTCGTCCCCCTGGTCGTCGCGCTGGCCACCGAGCCGGCGGGGCTCGCCGGCAGCGTCGGCCTGGTCTTCGCGTTCACCGCGTCGACCCTGTGCCCCGTGCTGCTGCTCGGCATCTGGTGGCGGGGCCTCACGGCACGCGGCGCGATCGCGGGCATGCTCACGGGCGCGGTCCTCTCCGGCGTCGCGATCCTGGGCGGCGGACTCGTGACGGCGGGATGGCCCGCCCTGCGTCCGTTCCTCGAGCAGCCCGCCGCGTGGACCGTTCCGATCGCGGTGGTCGTGACCGTGGTCGTCTCACTCGGCGATCGCCGCGGCATCCCGCGCGGCACCGACCGCTTCCTCACCCGGCTCCACGTGCCGGAGCCGACGACCCCTCACCCGCACGAAGGCTGAAGCGGGCGCGGTCCCCGAGGGGCGGCATCCCGGATCAGACGCCGCCGCCCCCGCCTCCGCCACCGCCGCCGCCCGCCGAGCCGCCGCCCGACGACCCGCCGGACGTGGACGACGACGACGCCGACGTCGACAGGTTCGAGATCCCGGCCGAGAACGCCGCCGCGTTGAATCCGGTCGAGCCCGAGTACCAGCCCGGGGAGCTGCCCGAACCGTAGAGCACGGCGAGTTCCTCGGCCCACTTCTTCTCCTGGCCGAACACCACCGCGTACGGCAGCAGGGTCTCGTACAGCTTCAGCTTCATGCGCGGGTCCGAGACGTCGACGCGCACGCGCTCTGCGCCCTGCGGCGACTGCAGCATGCGGATGCGGTCGGCCTCGGCCCACTCGATGAAGTCCTTCAGCCCGAGCAGGTGGTCGCGCGCCTCGGCGCCGGCGGCGGTGAGGGGCTTGCGCGACACCATCCCCGCCACCAGCAGCACGACGAGCACGGCACCGATGATCAGCAGGATCGGCACCCACGCCGTCACGTAACCCGCCAGCGCGCCGATGCCGAAGAGCAGCACGAGGACCGCGGACACGATCGCGATGACGACCGGCCAGGCCCGGGCGCTGAGCGGCACCTTGCGTCGCAGTCCCCTCGATGACAGCTCCGCCGACGCCGCCTTCAGCACCTTCTGCGCCGTCGTCGAGAACCTCGTGTCGGAGCGGCCGAACTCGAACTCCTCGCCCGGGAGGCCCTGCGGGAACAGGCCGGGCAGCAGCATCCGCCCGTCCCCGTCGGCGAGGGACGGGTCCACGAGCACGGCCTTCAGCTTCGTGCCGCCGAACCACTTGGGCGGGCCTTCTTCGATACGGATGCTGCCCACCACCGCCTGCTCGAGCACCTCGGCCGGGATCGCCTTCGTGGTGCGGCCGAGCAGCACGGCACTCTCGAGGGCGTCGATGGCGCGCGGCGGCGTGTACTCCGCGATGATGACGGGGCGCCCGGGCTCGTCGCGGAGACGGCGACGGCGCGTGACGGCCGCCAGCACGAGGGCGGTGCCGAGTCCGAGCACGGCCGCCCCGCTCTGCAGCCAGCCCCACGGCGAGGCGAGATAGTTCGGGTCGAACTCGGTGAACGTGTCGCGGTCGAACCCGACCGCGATCGTCATCGTCTGGTACGGCTGCACGTTCTCGGCCGAGGCCGCGATCGTCCGGTCGCCGTCGTCGATCGGGCAGGTCTGGGTCGCGCCCTGGGAGCCGACGTAGCAGGCCTGCGCACCGGTGCGCGCAGCCTCCAGGTCGTCGGGCATCGTCACGCGCGCCGTGATGCGGCCGAAGGGCTGCGCCCACTCGACGCCGTTGACGTCCCAGTAGAACTCGTCGACCCCGGTGTCGGCGAAGTAACGCGTGACGTTGTGGAGCGTGTAGGTGAAGACGTACGTCTGCCGGCCGTGGACGAAGTCGTCGGCGCGCGACGTCATGGAGTAGTAGCCGTCCTCCGATTCCGTCTCCTCGGCACGCGGGGTGCCGGTCTCGTCGGTGATCGAGACGAGCTCGGGGCTCAGCGGTGCGCCCAGGTGGTTGTCGGGGATGGAGCGGCGCATGCCCCTGTTCTGGTCGAACTCGGGAAACAGCGCCACGAAGGTCTCGACGACCGTCAGGGTGCTCGTGCCGTCCTCGGCGCGACCCAGCTGGTACTCCACGTCGAGGCTCTCGAACGAGAAGTCTTCGACGCCCGCGTGCGCCGGGCTCGGGTTCAGGCCGGCGAGCAGCACGCCGGCCAGCAGGGCGAGCACCAGCCCCGCGGATCCGAGACGGTGCGTGCGCCACGACCCGACTGCAGAAGACGCCATGGGGCCAGCCTAGGGTCGGTGCGAGGCTCTAATCTTGACGCTATGACCGATCGCCGTCTCGCCATCGACGCGTGGGAGAGCCTGTTCCGCGCGCAGCACGAGGTGTTCGGCGACATCAACGACGACTTCGACGACCAGACGCTGAGTCAGGCCGAGTACGACGTGCTCCTGACCGTGACCCGCGCCGACGACCTCACCGCGCGCCTGCGCGACGTGACGGCGAACATGCTGATCAGCCAGCCGAGCGTCTCGCGCCTCGTCGACCGCATGGTGGCGCGCGGACTGATCACCAAATGCGCCGACCCCGACGACGGACGCGGGGCGCTCGTCCATGCGACGGATGCCGGGGCGTCGTTGTTCCGCCGCATCGCCAGCGCGCACGGCAAGGCGATCGCCGAGCGCATGTCGCTGCTCTCGGACGACGAGCTCTGCCAGCTGCGCGACCTCACCGCGAAGCTGCGCAAGAAGCAGCCCAGCTGCTGACTTCAGGGCATCGGGCTATGGCGTCCGGCGCCGGAGGGTGAGCGACGCGAGGATCAGCGCGCCCACGGCGAACGCGACCACGATGAGCAGAGGCCCGAAGACGTCCCAGCCCTCGTCGCCGGCGGTGACCGCGTTGATCGTGTCGATGGCGTAGCTCAGCGGCAGGATCTTCGAGATCTGGTACAGCGCCTCGGGCATGTCCTCTCGCGGCATGAACAGCCCGCCCAGGATGATCTGCGGGAACACGATGAGCGGCATGAACTGCACCGCCTGGAACTCGGTGCGTGCGAAGGCGCTCGCCAGGAGCCCGAGCGCGGAGCCGAGGATCGCGTCGACGACGGCGACGAGCCCGAGCTGCCACAGCGGGCCGTCGACCTGCAATCCGCACACCCACACCGCGAAGGTCACGGTGATGACCGCCTGCAGCGTCGCCATGAGCCCGAACGCCAGCCCGTACCCGAGGATGAAGTCGGCCTTCGCGATCGGCGTCGTCATGAGCCGCTCGAGGGTCCCCGACCGCCGCTCGCGGAGCGTGGTGATCGAGGTGATCAGGAACATCACGATGAACGGGAACAGCGCCAGGATCGGCCCGCCGAACTGGTCGAACACGCCCTCCTGATCGCTGAACAGCCACGCGAACAGGCCCACGAGCAGGCTCGGCGCGACGAGCATGAGCGCGATCGAGCGCGGGTCGTGGCTGAGCTGCCGGAGCACCCGCCCCGCGGTCGCGAGGGTCAGCACGCCGTTCATGAGGGGCTCCCCTCGTCTGCATGGCGCGTATTCTCGGCCTGCTCGCGCGCCTCACGCCGCGTGAGCGGATGCTGCGCCTCGGCCTCAGCGCGAGCCTTCGCGTCGCGCTCGATGAGCGTGAGGAACGCGGCATCCGGGTCCGTCGTCCCGGTGTCGGCGAAGAGACCGTCGGGCGTCGTGTCGGCGATGATGCGTCCCGCGCGCATGAGCACGAGGCGGTCGCACCGGAGGGCCTCGTCCATGACGTGGCTCGAGACGACGAGCGTCGCGCCGGCGTCGGCGAGGCCGCGGAAGACCTCCCACAGCTCGGCGCGCAGCAGTGGATCCAGGCCCACCGTGGGCTCGTCGAGGACGAGCAGCTCGGGCACCCCGAGCATGGCGACCGCGAGCGAGACGCGGCTCTCCTGTCCGCCGGAGAGCGAGTCGATGGTCTGGTCGCGCTGGTCGGCGAGACCGACCTGCTCGATGACGCGATCGACGTCGGTGCGGGGCGCGTCGACGAGGCGCGCGAAGTAGCGCAGGTTCTGCTGGATCGTGAGGTCGCCGTAGACAGAGGCGGCCTGCGTGTCGTATGCGACGCGCTTGCGCAGCGCGCGCGAACCGGCCGGTTCGCCGAGCACCGTCACGTCGCCGGCCGCGACCTTCTGCACGCCCACGATCGAGCGCATCAGCGTGGTCTTGCCGCACCCCGACGGGCCGAGCAGCCCGGTGATCTGCCCGCGCGGAACGTGCAGATCGAGCCCCGTGAACACCTCGGTCCTGCCGCGCGTGACGTGCAGGCCACGCACGCTCACCGCATCCGTCTGCGCGTTGTTCGTCACGAGATGAATAGTGGCCCGCCTCCGGCACGCCGTCCAGGGGCGAGATCGCGCCGGCGTGATGCCAGGATGAGGCATGCCCTTCGGGATGACGCGGAACGTGATGAGGCCGACGGACACTCCGCGCGCCGACCGGGTGACGTACATCGAGCTCTTCTTCGACCTCGTGTTCGTGTTCGCGCTGACGCAGCTGTCGGCGTATCTCTACGAGAATCAGAGCCCGCTCGGAGTGCTCGAGGGTGTGATCGTGGTGTGCGCGCTGTGGTGGGCGTGGGTGTCGACGACCTGGGTCACGAACTGGCTCGACCCGGTGACGCTGCCGGTTCGCGGCGCCGTCATCGGCCTCGCGTTCGTGTCGCTCGTCATGAGCGTCGCGATCGCCGAAGCTTTCGGCGAGCGTGCGTGGGCCTTCGCGATCGCCTACGTCATCCTTCAGGTGGGGCGCACGGCGTTCATCGTCTGGGCGACCGCCCGCCACGATCCGGCCGTGTCCAGGGACTTCACCGCGGTGCTCGCGTGGACGGTCGCGAGCGCTGTCTTCTGGCTGGTCGGCGCACTGCTGCCTCTCCCGTGGCAGCTGCCGCTGTGGGCGATCGCGCTCGGAATGGACCTCACGGGAACGCTTCTCGCGTTCCCCGTCCCGGGCCTCGGCAAGGTGCGCCTCGATCGCTGGGATCTGTCGGGTCCCCACATCGCCGAACGGACCGCGCTCTTCGTCCTGATCGCCCTCGGCGAGGGCATGCTCGTCACCGGCCTCGTCTTCGCCGAGACCGAGTCGTCCCCGGCATCCGTCGCCGCGCTCGTCGCCGCTTTCGCGACCGCTGCCGCAGCGTGGTGGATCTACTTCGACCACGGCGAGCGGGTCGGCGCCGAGACCATCGAGGCGTCGGACTCACCGGGTCGCCTGGCACGCACGGCCTACACGTGGATGCACCTGCCGATCGTGGCGGGGATCGTCGTGATCAGCGTGGGCGACAAGGACGCTCTCTCGCACCCGCACGAGCACGACCTCGCCGCGACGATCGCGGTCATCGGAGGGCCGATGCTGTTCCTCGCGGGCACGGTGCTGTTCCGCCATCTGCTCGAGCGGCGCTGGGCGCGCGCACAGCTCGCGGGGATGCTCGCGCTCGCACTCCTCGCGGCCGCCGCAAGCGTGCTCGACACGCTCACCCTCTCGGTCGCCGCGAGCCTCGTGCTCACCGGCATCGCCGTCGGGGAGACGGTCGGGCGCGTGCGGCGAGGACGCCGAGCGGGGGGCTGATCCCCCGACAGGTCGGATGCCTCCCCGCTGCGTCGGCGGGGAGGCATCCGTTCCGGAATGAGCCCTACTGCTCGATCGGCTGGGGCGCGTCGGACTCGTGCGCCGTGATCGTCGGCGCGCCGCCCTCGGACATCACCTCGATCTTGCGCGGCTTCGCCTTCTCGCTGACCGGGATCGTCACGCTCAGCACGCCGTTGTTGTAGCTCGCGGAGATGCGCTCGGTGTCGATGCCCTGGCCCAGGTTGAGCTGACGCAGGAAGCTCGCCGCCTCTCGTTCGCGCGTGATCCACTTGACGTCGTCGCCGCTCGTCAGCGTGCGCTCCGCGCGGATGGTCAGCAGCTGCCCGTCGACGTCGATGTCGACCGAACCCGGGTCGATGCCCGGCAGGTCGGCCGTCAGGATGTAGTGGTCACCGTCGCGATACAGGTCCATCGGCATGCGGCGGGGGCCGCGGCGCGTGTCGAAGAGACCGGCAGCAAGGCGGTCGAGGTCCCGGAACGGGTCGTTGGTGGCCATGATTATCTCCTCTCGTCGAACCTTGAGCCGTGGCGGCTCAACTGACGCCAGATTAGCACTCTCAACCCTCGAGTGCTAAGTCACCGGGCGTTCGCCGTGAACGAACAGGACGGCCTCCGGGCCGCGGCGACCAGCACTCGGCTTCAGCACTCGATGACGTTCACCGCGAGGCCGCCCTCGCTCGTCTCCTTGTACTTGTGCGACATGTCGATGCCGGTCTGGCGCATGGTCTCTACGACGGCGTCGAGCGAGACGTAGTGCGAACCGTCGCCACGCAGGGCGAGGCGCGCGGCGGTCACCGCCGTGGACGCGGCGATCGCGTTGCGCTCGATGCACGGGATCTGCACGAGTCCGCCGACCGGGTCGCAGGTGAGGCCGAGGTGGTGCTCCATCGCGATCTCGGCGGCGTTCTCGATCTGCCGGTTCGTGCCGCCCATCACGGCGGTGAGGCCGCCCGCGGCCATCGCGCACGCCGATCCCACCTCGGCCTGGCAGCCGCCCTCGGCGCCCGAGATCGACGCGTTGGCCTTGAACAGCGAGCCCAGCGCGGTGGCGGTGAGGAGGAATCGACGGATGCCTCGGCGACGGTTCGCCTCCGCCACCTGTTCGTCGTCCCAGCCCGCGGCCTCCTCGGTGGTCGCCGCGTGCCCGTGATAGCCGAGCAGTGCGCTGCCGACCAGCTCACCGTAGGGCGTCACCGCGTTGCCGGCGCCGAGGCCGGAATCGGCGAGGAAGCGCCACCAGTACATCGCGACGGCGGGCAGGATCCCGGCAGCGCCGTTCGTCGGAGCGGTCACGACCCGCCCGCCTGCGGCGTTCTCCTCGTTGACCGCGAGCGCGAAGGCGCCCAGCCACTCCCCCGGCAGCTCGCGACGGCCGTCGGCCTCGGCGGCCTCGAGCTGCTCGCGGATGGATGCTGCGCGGCGCTTGACCCCCAGCATCCCGGGGAGAACGCCCCCCGCCTGCAGGCCGGCCTCGACGCACGCGGCCATCGCGTCCCAGATCGCGTCCAGCCCCTCGGCGATGTCCTCGTCGGGGCGCAGCGACTCCTCGTTGATGCGCGCGGCCTCGGCGATCGTGATGCCCCGCTCGTCGCACGCGGCGAGCAGCTCCTCGGCGCTGGAGAAGTCCAGGGGGAACGCGTGCGTGGGCTCCCCTGGGGCCGCTGAGCCGGGCGCAGACTCACCTTCGCGACGGATGAAGCCGCCGCCGACGGAGTAGTAGGTCTCGCGGACGAGGAGTCCGGCATCCGTCCCCGCCACAGGGTCGAGAGCCGTGGACGAGCCCGTCTCGCGCACGCCGGGCACGGCGAGCGCACGCGCCGGTCCGTCGTCGGGCGAGGCCCACGCTTCGAGGGTCATGGCGTTGGGGTGACCGGGCAGCCTGGTGCGCGGCGCGAACACCACGTCGCCGCGCTGGAACGGCACCTCGCGCGTGCCCGCGAGCGGGAGGGCGCGATCGCCGGGCCAGGCGCTCCAGGCGGAGCGCACAGCATCCGGATCCACCGTCTCGGGTTCGAGGCCCTGCAGCCCCGCGACGACGGCGTCGGGTGTGCCGTGGCCGATGCCCGTGGCGCCGAGCGAGCCGTACAGCGTGCAGGTGACACGGCCGACTCGCGGCAGAACCCCGCTTTCGCGCAGGCGGACGACGAAATCGTGGGCGGCCCGCATGGGACCGACCGTGTGGGAGCTCGAGGGTCCTACGCCGATGGAGAACAGCTCGAACGCCGAGACATAGGCGCTCATCCCGACCAGGCTAACCCGACAAGAGCGTGCACTCTGACTCCTGTTATCGACTCGATACGGGCAGGATGCCTCATCTTGCGAGTATCCATCGTGCAGCCTGGCGGTCTCAGGAAGCGACGGGCCGGAACGAGACGAGGCCGACGGTGTTGCCCTCGGAGTCCTCGACGAAGGCCTGCCACTCGTCGTGCCCTGCCGGCCCGAGAGTGTCGTCCTCGTGGGTGAAGATCACGTGCGGCGGTGAGACGACCTCGGCCCGATCGCCGATCCGCTCGAGGGCCGCCGTGACGTCGTCGACGTGCAGGTACAGCAGCGCGGTCGGGGCGTTGCGGTCCAGCAGCAGCCGCACGCCGTCGAGGTCGAAGAACAGCAGGCCCGGCGGATCGAACACCGCCGTCGCGGCACTGCCGAGGAGGGAGGTGTAGAAGCCTGCGGCGCGCTCGAGGTCGTCGGCATGCTGACCAACCTGCACGAGTCTCATGGCGCCATTCTCGCGCCCGCCCGAGACCGATGCCAGGGACACGGCCCTTCCCGCGGCGGGCCGGCGAGGAGTATCAATGAGGGAGGCGATCCTGGAGGTTGGCGATGCTGCTTTTCGTGCTCTATCTGATCCTGATGGTCGGCGGAATGGTGATCCTGGGGCTGTCGTTCGCGTCGCCGGTCCTGCCTGCGCTGGTGTTCGTCGTGGGCCTGCTCTGCATCGTGGCGGCCGTCGCGATTCCGGTCACCGCAGGAGCCTTCGAACAACGCCGGTAGGCGAGCGCCCGCGCACGGTGAGGCTCGAGCTCGTGGGAGCGGACGCGGCGGGCCGCAGCATCCTGAATCGCGCCCTCCTCATCGGGAGCCAGGTGTACGAGACAGGACGTTGTTGACGCATGTCGGCGTTGCGGAGGAGGGCTCCTCAATGTGCACGACGACCTCGTGGTGAATCGGCGTGTTTATCGAGCGGGCGATAAAGCAGTAGTTGCCGACCTGATCGTGCAGCTGCGCAGCTATCGCGGGGTCGCTTTCGGCGGTGATTGTTACCGTCGGATGGAGGGTGACGGTCTCAAACTTCCCGGCCCCTCCGGCTTCTTCGACCATGGCCCCGATCGAGTGGTCCTCGTACGCGGTCACGATCACGCCGGCCCTCGCAGCGAGGTGGAGATACCAGAGCATGTGGCACTGTGCGATCGACGAGAGGTAGAGCTGCTCTGGGTTCCAGCGGGCGGCATCGCCTCGGAAGGCGGGGTCAGATGATCCGAGAATCAACCCGGGGCCGGCGGCGGCCACTGTGTGATCGCGGGAGAACGCTCGGTAGGAGCTGGTGCCGGTGCCGGTGTTGCCGGCCCAGGTCAGTTCGATCTCGTAGTTGTGAGTGGTCATGAGGTGCTCCTCGTCACGGGTTGGTTCTTACTCAACGCGTCGCGGGTTGCGAACGCGTGGGCTTCGACTGCGGCACGCGCCCTTGGGGCGTCACCTTCGCGGAGGGCGTCGAGGATGGCCTCGTGCTCGGTGTGCACCGCCTGGGTGCGCTCGGGGGCCTGCAGGCTCTTTCGGGTGCTGATGATGATTTGGTCCCACCAGCGCTCGAGCGTGCTGCTGAGGACCGGGTTGCCCGCGAGAGCGGCGACCGCCTCGTGGAATGCGCGGTTCTCTTCGACGGCGCGGGCAAGATCGCCGGAGATCGTGAGCCCGTGGGTCTGGGCGGCTAGCGTCTCCAGCTCTGCCAGGCGAGCCGGGGCGACCTCGCCCCCGGCAACACGCTGCGCAGCCAGGAAAGCAGCCCATCCCTCAAGTCCGGCACGCGCTGAGTGCAGTTGCGCGAGTTCGTTCATGCTCAGCACCCGCAAGCGGATGCCGCGCCCCTGCGCCCGCACGAGCCCGTCGCTCTCCAGACGCTGCAACGCCTCTCTCACGGGCGTGCGGCTTACCCCCAATTGCTCGGCCAGACGGGACTCAGCCACCCGCTCGTCCTCGCTGATGCCGCCCATCATCACTATCGCCCGAAGCGATTCGTATACCGTCACTCCCAAATTATTGCATGCACTCGAAGTTATTGCATGCAATAAGGGCAGGTGCATCTGATGCTGCTCAACACCGACGGGGTCAACGAGGACGACGAGGGACTGGACCTGCCGGAACTGCTCGCGCAGCTCGAGACTCTGAGGGATCCGGCGAAGCCCGTCGCCGTCATCGCGATCGGCTATGGACCCGACACCGACCAGTCCGCTCTGGAGCAGATCGCCGCCGCCACGGACGGCGCGGCATATCAGGCCCTTCAGCCGACCGACATCGGCACCGTGCTGATCGACGCGGTCACCCAGCGCGGCTGCCGCCCGAACTGCGGCTGAGGGCTGCAGTCCGGGCGGCGGCAGTCGCTAGTCCTGCGCCGGACGGAGGGCCGCACCGGTGAAGTAGTTCACCGCACCGTGGGCGTCCTCGACGCCGAAGACCCACTTGCCCGAGGGCGTTGCGCGAATGTCGATGACGATGCCGCGAGCGTTCGTCGTGAAGACATCGTCACCCGGCTTGAAGACGGAATCGGCCATACCTCGGATGCTACGAGAGGCAGGTCTCGGCTCGCCTCCCCCGTGAGGAGGATTTCGTCTAGGAGTTGATCTGCTCGACGACGTCGTCCGCCGACTCCTCGATGGCCTTGCGCAGCTTCTCGTAGTCATCCGCGTCGATCGCCTTGCTGATGCGCTTGTCCGACCGCTGAAGCGCCTTCTCCACCTTGTCGGCCCAGCGATCGTCGACGACGGCCACGACCGCCGAGGTTCCTGGCGCGAGGTACTCATCGACGTCCACGCCGAACTGCTTCTCCTCGCGGTTCTTCTTGATCTTTCCGAGGATCGCACCGATGCCGGCACCGACCGCGGTGGCCGCGAGCAGCGGCGGCGCGAACAGGCCGACGACCACGCCGGCGCCGGCACCCCACGCCGCACCCTTGCCGACCGATTTGTCGCCGTGCTCCTCGACCTGGACCTTGCCATCCTTGTCGCGGACCAGAACGACCGCGCCGATGATCTCGTACCCGCCGGCGTCCTGGCCGCTTCGGAGGGCCTTGTAGTCGTCCGACGCGGCCGTGGTGTCGTCGTACGAGCCGACCACCAGTGCGAGGTTCTCCATACCCATCGATCTCTCCTTCGGTTGAGCTCAGAGGCGACCGGCCGGCCGCTTGCGGACTCTGGGCCATCAGGGTGTTGTGATCCTATTGCGGACCCTGCCCGCTGGCGAGGGCCCCGACGATGAATTCTCGCCGGTCGTGCGGGTCGAGTCCGTCCCACCACCCGCACGCTCATTCGGCGGCAGTTGACGGGCGCCGATCCGTGCGGAATAGTTAGGCATATGCCTAACTATTCCGCGGAGCTGGATGCTGTGCTCCGAGCTCTCGCGGACCCCACTCGCCGCGCGGTCGTGGAGCGTCTGGCGAAGTCCCCGGCCGTCGTGTCCGACCTGATGGCACCGTTCTCGATGGCGCTGCCGTCGCTGCTTCAGCACTTGCGGATCCTCGAGGACGCCCGAGTCGTCACATCGAGCAAGCAGGGGCGCGTCCGGACCGTCAGCCTGCGACCGGGCGCACTCGACGTCCTGCACCTCTGGCTCGGCGAGCAGCGAACCGCCGCGGAACGTCAGGCAGACCGCCTCGGCATCCACCTGGCCCGCACCACCCCGAAGGAGATCTGAAATGACCCGTGTCCGCGTCGACCTGTTCTCGTCACTCGACGGCTACACCGCTGCATCCGATCCCGAGGCCGACAACCCCATGGGCGAGGACTGGGGTCCCCTGACCGCTGCCTACGCAGCCACGCGCACCTTCCGGCAGAAGGTCCTCGGCGACACGAGCGGCGCGGGAACCACGGGGATCGACGAATCGTTCGCCGCCGCGTTCTTCACGGGCGTGGGCGCCGAGATCATGGGCGCGGCCATGTTCGGTCTGCACGCGTATCCCGACGACCCGGGCTGGAAGGGGTGGTGGGGCGACCAGCCTCCGTTCGGGTACCCCGTCTACGTGCTCACGCACTCCGCGCCACGGCCGTCGATCCCGATGGCCGGCGGGACGACGTTCGAGTTCCGCGCCGGAGCCATCGAGGACGTGCTCGCCGAGGCGACCACCGCCGCCGGCGGTCTCGACGTCCGGGTCGGGGGCGGCGTGCGCACCGTCCGCGAGTTCCTCCGCGCCGGACTCGTCGACGACCTTCACGTCGCGATCGCGCCGATCGTCCTCGGCCGAGGCGTCCGAGTGTGGGACGACCTGCGCGGCCTCGAATCGACCCACCTGGTGCGGACCCAGGTCGCCGAGAGCGGCACGATCCATGTGACCTTCACGCGCGAGGACACGGCCCGATGACGGTCGAGCGGCGCCTCGCCCACTCCGGCTTCACCCTCACTCGCGAGTATCGCGCGCCCGTCACCAGGGTGTGGCAGGCGTTCGCCGACGGGGAGCAGAAGCGTCGCTGGCTCAGCGACGGAGACGCGTTCGAGTCCGGCGAGTGGACGTTCGACTTCCGCGTCGGCGGACGCGACATCGACGAGGCGAAGTTCCACGGAGGTCCGCTCTCACGATACGAGGCCGTCTACACCGACATCGTCGAACACGTCCGCATCGTCACGACCTACGACATGTGGCTGGATGGCACGCACATGTCCACGTCGGTGGCGTCGTTCGAGTTCGAGCAGGTTGCGGGCAGCACCAGGCTCACGCATGTCGAGCACGGCATCTTCTTCGACAGCTTCTGGGCCGACGGCCCGAACCGCGAGGAAGGCACCCGAGGCCTCCTCGAAGCGCTCGGCCGTCACCTCGACTAGCGTCGGGGCGGCAGGATGCCGCGTCCTCGCGTCTTCGGACCAGACCTACCAGACGGTGCCGCCGCCGATTGAGATCCCGCCCCACGTGAGTGCGATGAAGATGGCCGCGAAGACGACCGGTGCGATGCCCGCACCGCCGCGTGCGAGGCCCTTGAGAAGGCCGATCACCGCGAGGACGGCAGCGACGATGGAAAGCCCGCCGCCCAGTATCAGCCCGATGAACAGCGGGATGGGCATGAGCACGAGGCCGGCCAGCGCGAACCAGAACGCGGCCCAGGCCGTCGGGTTGGAACGGCGTTCGACGGAGGAAGACATGGCTCCATCATCGCGTGCAGGGGAAGCATCGGCGGGACGCGGCTCACCGCAATGCGCGTGCTGGTCGCCGGGCGAGCGCCGGGGCGGTTCTCAATCCAGGAACGCGGTCGGGTCGAACTCGCCGATGGGGATCACGCGGATCCGTGACAGCGGAGCGTCGAAGACCCGCGCGTCGTACTCGAGGTCGAACTTCTCCAGCCCTGCGAGCGAGTTGAAGCCGATGTTCCGGAACTCTGCGAACGAGACGACGCCGACCCGCCGCGATGGACCGATCAGGCCCGCGAGGTCATGGATGAAGTCGCCGTCGTGGCTGACGAGCATCACGTCGGCGGAACGGCTGTCGAGTGCGCGCAGTGTGCGCTGGATGGCGATGTCGACGACCTTCTCGTCAGGATCGCCGGACAGCGGGACGACGATGTAGTCCATCGCCTTGAGCGCCTGGACGAACGCCATGGGGATACCGGACGACGCGTTGAGGAAGAAGACGCCTCGCGCCGGCTGGTTCCACTCCCTCCCCGCGAAAGCGAGGAGTCGATCCCACCGTGGCCGCTCGTCCGGCTGCGGCCGCCGGTTGAGGATCGAAGTGCCGAGAGTCGCGTCGATGTTCTCGCCGTCCACGAGCACCCATGTTGTTCGAGAGTCTGCCGCTGACAATTCCGTCTCCTTCGCGAACGCTTCAGAGCGAATCATATGTGGAGCACGGATCCGCCGAACGCCGGCGTAGCCTGCCCGCTTCGCGAGGGTCCGGTCGTCGACCGGATCCTGGGTCATGACGGGGGCGCTGAGGCGCGTCCAGCTGATTGACTGTTGCCCATGGACGCCGTCGCGATGTTCCCGCTGGGCAGCGTCCTGCTGCCGTACACACCGCTGGCGCTGCGGGTGTTCGAGCCGAGATATCTCACCATGATGGGACGTCTGCTCGAGGTGGAGGATCCGGAGTTCGGGGTCGTCCTCATTGAGCGGGGGCTCGAGGCGGGCGGAGGGGATCAGCGCTCCTCCATCGGCACCATGGCGCGGATCCTGCAGATCGAGGCGGGCGCCGCGGACCTCTACGTGATCGCCGTAGGCGGGGAGCGCATCATTGTCGACCGATGGGGCGAGGACGACCCGCACCCCGTGGCCTACGTGTCGAAGATGGCCCCGCTCGTGTGGGACGAGGCGCTCGCACCGCTCCACCGCGAGACTGAGCAAGTCGCGCGCCGCCTCGCGACGCTCGCCTCCGTCCTCGATGAGGCTCGATGGGATCCCGGGACGGACCTTTCGGAAGATCCGGTGGAGTCGTCCTGGCAGCTCGCCGCGATCGCTCCGCTCGGCGAGTACGACCGGTTCCGTCTGCTGAACTCGACCAGCCTCGGAGGCCTGCTGCGCGGCATCCTCGACCTCTGCCTCGAGGAGGAGCCGGCGCTCATCGCCCGCGTCGCCGATGCGCGCGAGGCGGATTCCGGCGACCCTTGACCAAGGCGGCGCGCGCCAGCGACGATGTTGCTGCTTCTGGCGCAACCGCGTCCACGTGATCGCGGCGACCCGAGCGGATGCAGATCAGGCGAACAGTTCGTCGAACGCGTCCGTACGCACGCGCGGCGCCGAGACGGCCCGCTTGATCGCGGCCTCGGGGGTGACGGCGGCGGTGCTCACCGGCTCCATGAGAGCGCGTGCGGGCTCGGTCAGGAACCTGCTGGGCTTGGCGGCGACGTGCTTGGCCAGGAACGCGGTGGGGTGCGTCGGCAGCTGCGAGGGCACGTATACGTCGAGGGTGTCGCGTGCGCGGGTGATCGCGACGTAGAAGAGGCGCTGCTCTTCGGCGAGGCCGGCGCGCGAAGTGAGTGCCATGTCCGAGGGCATTGCGCCGTCGTTGGCGCGCAGGAGGTGCACCGTGTCCCATTCCAGGCCCTTCGCGGAGTGGATCGTCGACAGGGTCAGCCAGTCCTCGTCGAGGTGCGGCCGCTTCGCCCAGTCGCCGGCGACGTTCACCGGGTCGATCGCCTGCTCGCTCACGAACGCACGGAGATCGCTCTGCCCGGCGGCGGCCTGCGCGATGCCGTCGACCTCGGTCACCCGACGGTGCCAATCCGGGTAGTGCGCGCGCAGCAGCGGATCCACCGCACCTCGGCATGCCTCGACCAGCTCCGGCACGGCGGTCGTGGAGTCGACGCCGCCGAGAAGCGACAGGGTCGACGCGAGCGCGGTGCGCGCCTTCGCCGGTGCCGCCGCGACCGCGTCGGCTGCGCAGTCGACACCCCCGTCCGCGAGGATCCTGGCGAGGCCCCGGGCGCTCGCCTTGCCGATCGCGCGGTGCCGGGTGAGCAGGCGGTACCAGGACACCTCGTCCGCCGGGTTGAGCACCACCCGGAAACTCGCCAGCAGGTCGCGCACGTGCGACGTCTCGAGGTAGCCGATCCCGCCGAACTTGTGGAACGGGATGCTGCGTACTTTGAGCTCTACCTCGAGCTGCGCGCTGTGGGATCCGGTGCGCATCAGCACGGCCTGCGAGCGCAGCGGCGTGCCGTCGACGTGCGCGGCGAGGACGCGGTCCGCGATCGTGCGCGCCTCGTCGTCGGCGTTGCGGCACGTGACCAGCGTCGGCCGGGCGCCCGGCTGCGGACGGTCGGCGACCAGCTGCAACCTCAGCTCGCCCGGGCGCACCTGGTTCGCGAGGTCGAGGATCGGTCCGGTGGAACGGAAGTTGCGTTCGAGCCGCACCAGCGTGGCGTCCGGGTACGCCTCCATGAGTTCGAGCAGGTGCCCGGCGCTCGCGCCCCGGAACGCGTAGATCGCCTGTGCGTCGTCGCCGACGACGGTGAGCCCGCGTCCGTCTGGACTCAGCCCCCGAACGATGTCGACCTGAAGCTGATTGACGTCCTGGTACTCGTCGACCAGCACCCAGTCCCAGCGAGCGCGCAGCCGCGCCCCGACATCGGGATCGGCGACCAGCGCCCGCCAGGCGATGAGCAGATCGTCCAGGTCGAGCAGGCCGCGCTCGCGCTTGCGGTCGCGGTAGTGACGGAGCAGGCCGGCGATCGCGTCCGCCTGCTCGAGCGCCCACGGAAACTGATCTTCGATGACGGCGCGGACCGGGGTCGCGGTGTTGATCGTGCGGGAGGCGATGTCCGCGATGGTGCGTGTCGTGGGCAGCCGAACCTCGGTGCCGTCGAGCCCGTGCTCCGCGCGCAGCAAATCGATCAGGTCGATGACGTCGTCGGGATCGATCACCGTCACGTCCTCCAGCCCCAGGTGCTGTGCGTGCTCGGCGACGATGCGGTGCGCGACGGCATGGAACGTGCCACCGGCGATGCGCTGCGCAGCCTGCGCATCGATGCGCTGCGCAGCCTGCGCATCGCCGCACATCACCGCAGCGCGAGAGAGCATCGCAAACGCGGCGCGCCGGGTGAACGTCAGCAGCAGCATCCGTTCCGGGACGACACCCGCCTCGAGCAGCCGCGCCACCCGAGCGGTGAGCACGCGGGTCTTCCCGGTGCCCGCGCCCGCCGCGACCACGAGCGGCCCCTCACCGTGCTCGACGGCCTGAAGCTGCGCCGGATCCAGCCCGGCAAGCGCATCACTTACTGCCACGGAGGTGACCGTAACGAGAACCCCGGACATTTCGTCATCGGGCTCTGCGATCGCGTGGCCTGTCGGAATCCACGAAGACTGGCAGACCTTGCAATGCGAGCCAGGTCGAAGCGCCCTCAGGTGCCGATCGTGGAGACCAGCACGCCGCCGTCGGTCGGCAGCACCCGCCAGACGCTGCCTCTGCCTTCAACCCGGAGCGTGCCGTCGCCAACGATCAGGGCCGTGCGCTCGTCGATGCCGAGCCCGCCCGCGATCAGCCCGGACTCGACGGCGGCGACCATTCGGGACAGCATGCCGCGCTGGGCCACGTGCACCTCGATGGCCACGTCGACGAGGCCGATGCCGGCTTCGATCTCCAGCTCGTCGCCCGCTTCGTCGGGGTTCTCCGGTGAGACGGGCACGCCGCCGATGCGGGAGCCACCCCCGAGCGAGCCTTCCGCCGCGATCATCGCACCGGCCGAGACGCCGAGGTAGGGCACACCGCCGGCAACCAGGCGACGCAACTCGCTGAACACCGGCTCGAGCCCTGCACGCACATCCTCGACGACGCCGCCCCCCACCGCAATGCCGTCGACGTCGGCGATCGCGCCGAGCCCGATCGGGTCGCCGGGCCGGCCCGCGGTCAGGTGCACCTCGATCGCGGATCCCATTACCGCCTCGGTCAGAAGCTCGCCGAGCGCCGCCGCCTTCTCCTCGGCCTCGGGGTGCAGTGAGATCACCGCGATGCGCGGCCGCGCGCGGCCCGCGGCGGCCGCTCGCAACGCCGCTTCGGCGACGAACGGTGCGTAGAGCGGAGCATCCGCAGCCGTGGTCGCGCCGCCGCCGATGAGGTGCACGCTCACGCGACACCGCTCTCAGCTGCGATGGCGAACGATGGTGTCGCATCGCCGAACTGTTCCCGGCTGAGGATCTGCCGGCGGAATCCGTGCCCGCCGGTGCCCGCGTCGTTCGTGTCGAAGGTCATCTGGCGAGCCTACGCGGGGCGTCGCGCCCTCCGAGCGGACCCCCCGACCGGCCACCCGCTCGCAACCCGGTCGTCCGCCGCGCCGATCGCCTCGCGCTCGCGTTCAGCCTTGACTGAGCAACATCGCAACCGACCCGGCCAGGTGCTCGACCGGTGCGTTCGCGTCCAGACGCTCGTGCGCACCGCCCCACGGCTCGAACTCCGCGGCGCGTCGTCGGACGTCGTTCCAGGTGGGTTCTGCGATGTGGCTCAGATCGCGGTGTCGCCCTCGGAGGCGACGATGATGCTCGGCCTCATCGTCGAGGGTCAGCAGCACGAAGGTCAGCGAGACCCCCGTCGCCGTCGCGGCGCGGCGCCACGTCTCGCGAGCGATCTCGCTGTCATTGACTGCATCGACGATGACAGAGCGGCCGAGCGCCAGATTCTGTTCCGCGGCCGCCCGGACTGCCTCGTAGGCGGCGACGCCAGTCGTCCACGAGCTTTCCAGCCCGGCACCGAGTAGCGCGTCTTCGATCGCGTCGACCGACAGATGAACCGCGCCGGTCAGGCGCGCGACCTCGGTCGCCACGGCGCTCTTTCCCGTGCCGGGCAGCCCTGACAGGACAAGCAGCATCCGCCCATTATCCGGCTCGAGCCGGCACCGGCGATGGGCGTGTGCACGCGGAGCTCCGGACGACAGCAGATCCGCGAGCTCGGTCCGCGTTGGGCCGATGCCGGTCCCTCGGCACACGCGCCTACGGCTCTTCGGCGTTTCCGACAGCTTCGATCCAGTCCCTGCGGCCGCAACAGGCCGAAGCGCCCGTCCCCGCCGGATCGGGAGACGGACGCTCGGCTGTCCGGGCGGGCGCCGTCGAGCACCCCGCCTCTCAGCTCAGCATCTGGCCTCGTCGTACTGCACGTTCTGGGAGAGGTTGGGCTCCTCGCCGTCGATCGCAGCCGCCGCGCTGACCACGACGCTGCCGGCCGGCATCTCCGCGAGGCGGGTCGTGAACGACTGCGATCTGCTCTTGTCGGCTGGAAGGACCGGCATCTCCTTCGACCCGTACGGAGTCTCCAGCTTCACGAGTACCGGCACCTCCTCACCGTTCGTCACCGTGACCACAAGCACGACCTTTCGCGCGACGCATCGGGTGTCGATCTCGGTGGTGACCGCGAGCTGCGGCTCGGCGGCAGCCCGATCGATGACGACGACGTAGATTGCAGACTCTCCGGCGAAGGAGCTCACTGTCACCTCGAAGCGGTTCTCGCCGTCCTCGAGCGGAAGTGTTGCGCCGGTCGCGCCGGCGTCGACGTCCATGCCGTTGACCTGCACCTGCTGGCCCTCCCAGCCCCGTCGCCACGAGAGATCGACGGAAGCCACGGAGGCGTCGAGCTCACCGTCGATGCGGTACGGGTTGTCGCCGCCGGTGCGGTCGCGGGCGAACTCGGGCGTCAAGGGATGGCCCACCACCTGCAGGTCGCGCAAGGCGGCCAGCTGGCTGGGATTGACGCGCGAGATCGACACGGTGTGCGTGCGCTCCGAGCCGTCCTCGGCTCTCACGACGACGGGGATCGTCGTGACGACGTCCGGGTCGCTGGGCGATCCGGCTGCCAGCGGCACCGTCACGGAATCGCCCGGTTCGACGGCAGTGCCGTTGACTTCCACGGCCGCGAAGTCACTGCGCGCCGCGGCCGAAATCGCGACCTCCTCGGCGAAGGCGTCGACTTCACCACTGAAGATGCGTCCGTCGCCGGATGGGGTCAGCTCGACCTCGCCATCGGCGGTGGCGGCGCTCACCGTCGCGAGGGTGGCGTCGGCGTAGTCGAACGGGGTGCCGGTGTTGACCCGGAAGTAGTCGACCAGCAGATCGCCCACGTTGGACCCGTTGATGAAGAACAGGAAATAGTCGAGGTCGTCGACATTCGTCCGCAGCGGCTGGTCCGCCAGCACCGGGATGGACATGTCGTCGACATAGAAGTCGAAGGTGCCGGTGTCGAGATGAACGACATTGCGAACGGTGTACCACTGGCCAACGCTGTACGGCGCCACGGTGCGCACCGAACTCGAGCCGGTGATGTTGTGCGTGATGATGTTGCCGCCCGCGAAGCCGATCGTCGCCGACGGGTTGGACGACCCTGCCGGGTTTGCGGCATTCCAACTGCTCTCGGTATACGAGTACAGCGCCAGCTGGTTCGGCGTGCCGTTGGTCGTCGTGCGCTGCAGGCGCGCTTCGACCGTGACGGTGCCCGTGAGATTGAGCTCGGCAGTGTTGTGCAGACCCAGGGTGGCCGACGTGCTGCTGGTCTTGTTGATGCGCAGGTATTTGTTCGCTTCGTCCGCGGCGTCGGCTACGACCTCTACCGTCCCGGCCACCGGGGCGGTGCGAGCGGTGAACACTCCGTCCGCGGTCCCAGCGAAGGCGCCCGTCGCCTCGTCGTCGAAGGTCTCGTTGATCACGTAGCGGGTCTCCCCCGCTTCCCTGCGCAGCACGAGGTTCACCGTGACCGTGCGCGCGGGGACGACTTCGACCTCGGCCTGCGACGCGGGGTCGTAGCCATCCTTCGTCGCGAGGACGGTGTAGCCACCGCCCATCGCGACGCCGGGAAGCGAGTATGCCCCTGACGCGTCGGTCGTCGCGCTCGCGACGATCTCATCGCCCTTGACGACCTCGACCGCGACGCCGGCGAGCCCCGCTCCCGAAGACGTTACGGCACCGGCGATCGTCCCCTCGGTGGCCGTCGTCGCGCCGAGCACGAGCGACGCGGCCAGCGTCTGACGGTCGGCTAGGGTCACGCTGACGGGTGCACCGTCGGTGTAGCCGTCGGCCGAGGCGACAAGGGAGTAATCGCCGGCGGGGATCTCCAGCGAGTACCGGCCGCGCGCATCAGCCGTCGTCGTGCCCGCCCCGTACGAGACGGTGGCACCGGGAACCGGCTGGCCGTCAGCGGCTGTCACGATGCCGGAGACGACACCGTGCCCCTCCGCGGGCTCGTACGACGTCGGACCGATGTGCGGCGGCGTCGACAGCGACCGCCCGAAGAAGTCGACGTCGAGCGGCACCTGGCTCTCGCCACGGTTGCCGGTCACATCGAATCCCGGAGCGATCTGTGCGAGATCGACCGTTCGACCCGCGTTGATGAGCGGGGAGTCGCCGGAGCCGAGCATGGCGTTGGCGACGCCCGATACGAGGTCACCCTTCAGCAGCGGGTCTGTGATGGTGGCGTGCTCGTCGGCGCTGGGCGCCGTCACTCCCGGCCCGAAGTAAGAGTTGTTGTCGAAGCTCACTCCCGGGAACTGGGTGCGGAAGGCGGAGCCTGCGACGTCTGCACGCGTGTTGAGGAAGACGTTGTTGAAGACATAGTGCGGGTTGCGGGCGTTCAGGTACGTTGCGGCATTTCCCGACGACTCGAAGAAGCCGACGGTGTTGTTCCGGATGGGCTGCACCGAGTTGTACATCAGGTTGTTGTAGACGACGTTCACGCCGGTGTCGCCGTGCGGGTTGATGTAGTTGCGCTCGATGTCGCGGATGATGTTGTAGCGCACGACGGCGGTGCTGAAGCCGAAGCCGCACAGCAGAATGCCTTCGCCGGACTCGTGGATGTAGTTGCCCTGAATGAGGATGTTCGACGTGCCGCGGTCGGGATCGATCCCGTTGGAGTCGGCGGCGCCTGTGCGTCCCTCGAGCTCGGCGACCTCGTTGTTCTGCACGACGATGTCGTCGGCGTAATACATCTCGATGCCCGAGACGCCCGCGCCGTCGATCATGTTGTCCTCGACATGCGCGCCCCGCACGCTCGTGAGGTACATCGAGTCCCAGCCGTAGTGGGTCTCGCGGTTGGTCAGGTAGTTGCCCGTGATCTCAACGTTCGAGTGGGGCCGCCAGTCCGGATCCTCGGTGATCGTCCCGTCGGGAGCGGCACGGCCGGCGGCCCGATCGCCCCAGCCCGGGGGCAGATCCTGGTATCGGTTGGTCCCCATGCCTGCGAACTGCTTGAACACGAGATTCGCGAAGGCAGTGTTGGCGATGTAGTTGTCGCGGATCGAGATGTCCTCGAACTGCGACACGGTCTGCGCGTCACCCTTCAGCCCTTCGAACAGGATGCCGCCGGTGCGCTTGGAGCGATCCAGACCCGCCGCGCTGACCGACCAGGTGTAGCCGGTGACGTCGCGGATGAACACGTTGTGGATGTCGAAGCCGCGCAGCGTGCCCGCGTTCTCGGCTTGGACGTGGATGCCGCGCAGGTCGCCGGTCTCGGGATTCTCTTCTCCGGGGGCCTGGCCGTTGTTGCGGGCGGGCTGGAACGTCGTCGCGTCGAACCCTTCGGTCTCGTTGCTGATCTCGAGGTTCGAGATGTCCCAGTGCTCCTGGTTCGTGAGCTGCAGGACGTCGTTGACGACACCGCGGCCGTCAAGCTGGGGCGCGGCGCCGTCGCCGTAGCTCGAGAGGACGATCGGAGCCTCGGCGGTTCCCGACCCGCGGGGAGCGAGCAGCGCCGTTCCGTCCGGGCCCGCCACGTGCGTCGGCTGACCGCCGGTCCAGGTTGTGTAGTCGTACGCCTCACGAGCGACCTCAGTCCCCGACGCCGACCATGAGCTGCCCGCCCTGAGGAGAATGCGGTCGCCCGGCTTGAACTCGGTGCCGTTGACGTTCGCGAACGTGCGCCATGCCGTGCCCGCGGAGGTGCCGGATGCCGCGTCGTCGCCGGACTGCGCGTCGACGTAGTACGTCGTTCCGGCGCCCTGTGGCGCCGAGCCGTCCGCGACGAGGAGCTCCTCCCCGGCGACGACTGATCGGCCGTCGGCACGCAGTTCTGACTTGTCGGTGAAACCGACGAAGGAGGCTTCAGCGGTGGTGGCGGAGGAGGCCGGTGCGGCCAGTGCGGGTAGACCCGCCGTGAGCATGGCGCCGGCGGCGAGTCCGATCGCCAGGACCGAGGGGCGTCTGGAGGAAGACAGGGACATCGATGTTCCTTTCGGCGTTCTACAGTGAACGTTCACTTAAGGTCTGCCGACGACAATAGTGATCGATCACTAAGCTCGTCAAGGATCACCGAGGCAGGAGCGAACCTCAGAACGCGCCGTCGCCCGTTGGGAGCAGGAAGCAACGAAAGCCCCGCTCGATGCACTTCGCGCACATCGACAACGACACGTCCCGCACCCGTATCAGGCCAGCCGGCCGCGATCGGACATCTCTGCGGCGACCTCATCCACCATCCCGCTCCACGATTGAAGCGAGACTCCCCCGCGGCTCAACCCGATGCCCGCCGATGGACCCCGTTGAGGACCCCCGCGACCGGCCGGACGACCTCATCGACGACGCCGCGCACCCCGACGCGGTTACGGCTCCGAGGATCCCCGGGCCCGTCGGCGCGTTCCGGAGCAACATGACAGAGTTGACCCTGGAATGACCGAGACCACGCCTCTGATTCAGCCGGGTGCGCAGCTGGAGCGCCTGTACACCGGTATGGCGTGGGCCGAGGGACCGGTCTGGCTCCCGGACGCTGGAGCCGTGCGCTGGAGCGATATCCCGAACGACAGGATCCTGCAGTTCGACGCCACAACCGGGCGCGTCGACGTGTATCGAGCCGGAGTCGAGTTCACGAACGGTCGGACCCTCGATCTCGAGGGTCGGGTCGTGCAGTGCTCACACGGACTGCGCCGGATCGAGCGCGACGTCGACGGGGTAATGACGCCGATCGTCGATCGGTGGGACGGTGTGCGCTTCAATTCGCCGAACGACGTGGTGGTCGCTTCGGACGGCGCGATTTGGTTCACCGATCCGCCCTACGGCATCCTTTCCGATCACGAAGGACACGCCGCGGCGCCCGAGTACGAAGGATGCTTCGTGTTCCGCTTCGACGAGCGGATGGGAGAGCTGCGGCCGGTGATCACCGATATGGTGCATCCGAACGGACTCGCGTTCTCACCGGATGAGACGGTCCTCTACGTGTCGGACACGGCAGGGGCCACGCAGCCCGGCGTCCCCCGCCACATCCGCCGCTATCGCGTGCGCGACGGAGGATGCGATCAGGGAGAGACCTTCGCGCTGATCGGGGACGGAGTGTGCGACGGCCTGCGCGTCGACGCCCGCGGGCGCGTCTGGGCATCCAGCGCCACCGGCGTCGTCGTCTTCGATGCGGAGGGTGCCCGTGTCGGTGCGATCCCCGTTCCCGAGATCGTGTCCAACGTCTGCTTCGGAGGCGAGGACGGTACGACGCTTTACATCACCGCATCCACCAGCCTCTACCGCATCCACATCAACCTGTAACGCCGAGGACCGGGAGGTCCAGTATGCGGATCGTCGTGGCGGGGGCGACCTGGCACGTCGGGGGATATCTGATCGCTGGGCTGGTCACAGACCGCGGTCGTCGGCCATGTCCGAGGACGAAGTCGCACGGCTGGGGACCGCTCAACGAACCCGGCCCAACGCCCTTTACCGGATCGAGGTAGTCGACGGGGTATGGTGTGCGGCGCGCGCGGGGTTGGATTGGTTGGCGCCGTGTCGGAAGGTGGGAAGCCGGATGCCGGACTGGTTGATCATCGTCCTCGGGATTGTCGGGGGCATGGTCCTGCTCTGGGTCGTGCTGCTGGTCGTGCTTTGGATACAGCAAAGACGGGCCGGCTCCGACGTGGACTGGCGCTCGATCCTGCGACTCGTACCCGACGTCATCCGTCTGGTGAAGCGGCTGGCCAGCGACCCGACTGTTCCGCGCGCCACCCGTTGGTGGCTGATCGGCCTACTTGGCTACCTGCTGATGCCGATCGATCTCGTGCCCGACTTCATACCGGTGCTCGGCTACGCCGATGACGCGCTCATCGTCGCGGTCGTTCTGCGATTCGCGATCCGGCACGCTGGTATGGATGCCATCGAACGACATTGGCCAGGGACCCCCGCGGGACTCCGCAGCGTTCTCACTGTGGCGGGCTATGGCAGGGACGAGGGTGAATCGGACAGCGCCCGGGGCGACCGCTAGAGCGTGTCTGACGTTCAGCCATCCGGACGGCGCCCCCGTCTGATTCCGACGATGTCGATTCACGGCATCCTCGGGGATCCACAGCTCTGCCGGCCGACCCTGCTGATTCGCGGTCAGACGGAAACGCCCGCAGAATCAGCTGGACGCGACCGGCACCAGAAACACGAAAACCCGCGGAAATCCGCGGGTTTTCAATGGTTACTGTCTCAACACAGTGCGCGCCCGAAGGGACTCGAACCCCTAACCTTCTGATCCGTAGTCAAGCGGGAAACGCTTGCGACCCCTTGCGAGCATTGGGATCGAAGCGCCCAGTTCACACATTGGTGCACACATCCGTGTCGTCCACCCTGGTGCGCTGTCTAGCCGGGTGCGCGCGTGTATGTGAACTGAGGATGCGCGGAACCCTGAGGGCCTTTCGAAGAGGAAAGGTACACCGTGGCGCACTGATGCGATCGTGCGTCCTCCGAAGCACACAGTGGTCGCTCGCGGAGACGGAGGGACCGCGGCTCTAGTCCTCCGCCCTGCCCGTGAGCCAGCGCACCATCTGAGGGTCGGCGTGCGAGAAGAATTGCGACTCGCCCCCTTCGAGCGTCGCGATCCTCGCCATTTCCTCGTCCGTGAGCTCGAAGTCGGTGACATCGAGGTTCTGCTGCATCCGCTCGAGCTTGACCGACTTCGCCACCACGACTACGCCACGCTGGATGAGCCAGCGAAGCACGACCTGCGCGACGGACTTTCCGTGTGCAGCGCCGATCTCGCTCAGCACCGGGTTGCTGAACAAGTCGTTCTTACCCTCCGCGAACGGCGCCCACGCCTCGAGCTGAATGTTCTCGCCGGCGAGCAGCTCTTGGTAATCGACCTGCTGGTGGAAGGGGTTGGTCTCCATCTGGTTGACGGCGGGGATGATCTCGCTGAAGGCGACGAGATCCACGAGACGGTCGGGGGCGAAGTTGGACACACCGATCGCACGGATGCGACCCTCCTTGTGGAGCTTCTCCATCGCACGCCACTCGCCGTAGTAGTCGCCGAACGGCTGGTGGATCAGGTACAGGTCGAGGTAGTGGAGGCCGAGCTTTTTCATCGACGTCTCGAAGGCTTCGAATGCGCCCTCTTCGCCCCGGCGCTGGATCCACAGCTTGGTCGTGATGAAGAGTTCTTCGCGCGGTACGCCACTGGCGGCGATCGCGCGTCCGACCGCCTCCTCGTTGCCGTAGGACGCGGCGGTGTCGATCAGTCGATAGCCCGCCTTGATGGCGTCGAGGACCGCCTGCTCGGTTTCTTCGGCCGGGATTTGGAAGACGCCGAAGCCGAGGATCGGCATCTCGACGCCGTTGTTCAGAGTGACGGTGGGGATGGTGCTCATTGTTGTTCCTTTCAGTTGAAGTAGGTCGGCGTGCGCGGTACATAGTCCGCTTCGAGTGCCGCGTTCTCATCGTCGGTGAGCTCGATGTCGAGGGCGGCGACGGCGTCGGACAGATGATGCGACTTGGTCGCACCGGCGAGTACGGAGTCCACGACCGGGTTCTGCAGCACCCACGCCAGCGCGATCTGCCCCATGGAGACGCCACGGTCGCTCGCGATCTTCTCGATCGCATCGACGATCCCCTTGTCGCTGTCGAGGCGGAGCGGGTTGCCGAACATGTCGACATCAGGGTTCTGCTTCCCGCGCTCAGTGCTCTTGTCACCCCATGGCCGCGCGTTGACGCCGGCGTTGAGGGGACTCCAGGGGATTGATCCGACGCCCTGATCGGCGAGGAGCCCGAACATCTCTCGCTCTTCTTCGCGGTGTGTGAGGCTGTACTGGTCTTGCATCGAGATGAAGCGTGTCCATCCGTTGAGATCGGCCGCGTACTGCATCTTGGAGAAACGCCACGCCCACATCGAGGAAGCGCCGATGTAGCGCACCTTTCCGGCTTTGACGACGTCGTGCAGCGCTTCCATCGTCTCTTCGACAGGAACCTCGGGGTCGAAGCGATGGATCTGCATGAGGTCGATGTAGTCGGTGCCGAGACGCTTCAGCGACGCGTCAGTCTGCTCGATGATCGCCTTTCGAGAGAGCCCCGACCCGCCGGGTCCGTCGTGCATCCTCCAGAACTGCTTGGTGGCGAGTACGACGTCTTCACGCTTGGTGTATTCCTTGATGGCGCGGCCGACGATCTCCTCACTGGTGCCCGCCCCGTTGACGTTGGCCGTGTCCCAGAATGTGATGCCCAGGTCGAGCGCCTGGCGGAAGATGGGCTCCGCTGCGGCGGCGTCGAGTACCCAGTAGCGTCCGGTGCCGGGGCGGCCGAAGCTCATGCATCCGAGGGCGATTCGGCTCACCTTGAGGCCGGAGCTGCCGAGAAAGGTGTACTGCATCGTGCGTCCTTTCAGACGGAGGGAACGAGTCGAAGGGTGCGGGTGTGCGAATCCGGTCCGACGACACCGGCGACGATGCGCGCACCGTACCGGTCGTACTTCGCGTGGTATGCGTCGTCGATTGCCACGCCGTCACCGGTGAAGACTTCGAAATCGACATCCTTCTCGAGTGATCCGGTACGGATGCGTCCCGAGCCCGACGCGATCGCCCGGCGATACCACGGGTTGATCTGGCGCGCGGAGCGCACAACAACGACACCGCCCACCTCCACCATCCACATGGTGATGGGCGGACGGAGCGACCCGTCAGCCCGCCGAGACGAGAAGTGGATCTCGTCTTGTGCATCGATGGTGCGAAGTTCATCGGGCGTCCAGTCGGTCATGAGGTGGCCTTTCCGGTGTGCCGCCGGGGAGCCCAGCGAACGATAAGGGTGAGTGCGGCGATCAACGCGAGCATCAGCAACACGGCGCCGGTGAGGATGCCCGCCGAAGTTTCCGCAGCGAGGCCTGCGGGTGTGTCGGTGGAGCCTGCCGCGGCGGCGACCGCCACCATGATGCTGACTCCCAGTGCTCCTCCGAGCTGGTGGGCGACGTTGACTAGACCTGATGCCGCTCCGGCATCGCGTCCCCGGATCTGCGTGACCCCGGCGGCGGTGAGCGGAGCGAATCCGAGCCCCTGCCCGAGGCCGAGCAGCACCATAGGGAGCATCACACTCGACCAGTACGAGCTGTCGCGTTGGGCGAAGCTCAGCCAGAGCATGCCGGCGGCAGTGATCGCAAGTCCGGTGACGACGAGTGCCGCATTTCCGAATCGACGTGTGAGGCGCGAGACGGCGAGAGATGCGATGAACTGCACGATCGTCATGGGTAGGAACGCCAGCCCCGCCTGGAGCGGACTGAACCCGAGCACACCCTGCATGTACTGGCTGATGAAGAAGAAGTAGCCGAAGATGGCTCCGGCGAAGAGCATCCGTGCGACGAACGCACCGGCCCGGGTGCCGTTCGCGAGGATGCGCAGCGGCAGAATCGGGTCGGTCGTTTTCGCCTCGATGAACATGAAGGCGACCAGCGCCGCGATTCCAGCGCCGAGAATGGTGAGCGCCACCGCATCCGTCCACCCGGTCTCCGCCGTGCGGGTCACGGCGTACACGACCGCCGTCATCCCGACTGTCGAGGTCACCGCACCGGCGATGTCGAAGCGACCCTGCGTCGGCGTCGACGGCGCAACGAACCGCACCACGGCGCAGATGAGCACAAGGCCGATCGGCACATTGATCAGGAACCCCACGCGCCAGGACGTGAGGTCGGCGAGCACTCCCCCGAGCACGAGCCCGACGCTGGCGCCGAGGCCGGCGACCGTGCCGTAAGCAGCGACCGCGCGGGTGCGCTGAGGGCCTTCCGGGAAGTTGGCGGTGAGCAGGGCCAGGCTGGTGGGCGCCAGGATCGCCGCACCGACACCCTGGACGGCCCGCGCCGCGATCAAGAATCCGCTAGTGGGCGCGAGTCCGATCGCGAGGGACGCAACACCGAAGATCGCGAGCCCGACGAGGAACATCCGCCGTCGACCAAGCAGGTCGCCTGCGCGCGCGCCAAGAAGCAGCAGCCCACCGAAGACGAGCGCGTAAGCGGTCTGCACCCAGGAAAGGCCAGCCGTGGTGAACGCAAGATCGTCGCGGATCCGCGACAGCCCCGTGAAGACGATCGAGTTGTCGAGCACGATCATGAAGTAGCTGACGAGGATGATCGCCAGCAGCACCCCGGAATGAGCGCGAGAACCCATGCGATCCGTGGGGGTAGTGTCCGTGGCCGTCATCAGTCGTCGAAGCCTGTCTGCTCGCTCAGCTCGCGCCATTTCTCGAGCGAATCCAGGTGCGCGGTCAACACCGATCTGTAGAGGCCGACCGCGTCGCGTCCGATCACGAGCAGTTCCGGCGCGTCGCCGGATTCGATCGCGGTGATGATCGCCTCGGCGCCCTTGGTGGGATCTCCGGGCTGCGTGCCGTCCGTGTGGTCGGACTCCTTGCGGCGCTTACCGGCGGTCTCGGCATAGTCCGCGATCACAGTCGAGGACTGCGTCAACGAGCGGCCGGCGAAGTCGGTGCGGAATCCACCCGGCTCGACGACCATTGCCGTGATGCCGAGCGGCGCTACTTCCTTCCGCAGCGACCCGGTCAGTCCCTCGATGGCCGACTTCGCGGCGGAGTAGTACCCGGAGCCCGCGGGTGTCCCTTTCGCGCCGATCGACGAGAGGTTGATGATGGCGCCCGAGTGACGTTCACGCATCTGCGGGAGGACGGCCTTGATCAGCGCAACGGCGCCGAAGACGTGCGTCGCGAACAGCATCTGTACGTCCGATTCGTCGCCCTCTTCTACCGCCGCGCGGTAGCCATACCCGGCATTGTTGACCAGGACGTCGATGCTCCCGAAGTGGTCGGTCCCAGCTGCGACCGCATCCGCGACCTGGACGGCGTCCGTCACATCCAGCGGGAGAAGGAGGACGCGGTCGAGGTGCGCTGCGCCGATGCCCTCCAGCTTTGTGACGTCGCGAGCAGTCGCGACGACGTTGTGACCGCGGCCGACGACCGCCTCGGCGAGAGCGCGGCCGAGGCCGGTCGAGCAGCCGGTGATGAGCCAGGTGGACACGTGGGCTTCCCCGCCCGGCACGGGATCTCCGTGGGGCTGCCCCCAGTCAACGCCGCACCTCGCGACTCATACAGGCTCTTGCAGAACCACCCACTTTCCGAAGTCCCGCCGTAGCCTCAATGCATGGACACCGGAAACGAGCTGCGCGAGTTCCTCGTCTCACGGCGCGCACGAATCAGCCCAGAGCAAGCCAAGCTCCCCGCCTACGGTGGGAACCGCCGCGTTGCTGGGTTGCGCCGCGAGGAGGTCGCCATGCTCGCGGGCGTCAGTGTGGATTACTACACAAAGCTCGAACGCGGCGCAGTGGGGGTTGTTTCTGAAAGCGTGCTCGACGCCGTCGCGCGCTCCCTGCAACTCACGCCCACCGAGCGCGACCACCTCTTCCACCTCACCGGCACGACAGCTTCCCTTCGCACCATCTCACCGCCGGCGCGGAGCGCCGTACGCGCGTCCGTGCAGCGCATCCTGGACGGGCTGAACGACTCGCCGGCATTCGTCGGCACGACGACACGTGAGCTCATCGCGGCCAATGCATTGGGCCGTGCGACCTACTCGCCGCTCTACGAAGACGTCCCCAGTGGCACCCCGAACACCGCGCGCTACATGTTCCTAAACCCGACCGCCCGTGACTTCTTCGTCGAATGGCACGATGCCGCGGCCAACCTCGTCGCCAACCTGCGCCGTGAGCTGGGAAGCGACCCGCTCAACCGTGACCTTCAAGCACTCATCGACGATCTCAATCGCGAGAGCGTCGACTTCCAGAAGCTCTGGCGATCCCACGACGTTCGCACGCACGACACGGGCTTCAAGGCAATCCGGCATCCACTCGTCGGTGAACTCCACCTCACCTTCGAGGCGATGGAGTTGCCCACCGATCGCGGACAGAACCTCATCGTCTACGGTGCGGAGCCTCACTCCGAGACCTCAGATCGACTGAGACTGCTCGCGAGCTGGATCGCGACAGACCACACCGTCAAGAACGATGTTGAACAGTAAACATCGATTCGAGGCGATTGGGCTCGGCGCCCTGACGTTCGGGCTCGCATTGAGTTCGTGCGCAGCGGCGACGACCGACGACTCGCCTGCCCAGGAGTCGTCGTCCGCGCCGTCTGCGGCGCAAACCGAGGGAGCACAGGATTCGACGTCTTCGCGCACGTACCGTGACGGGACCTACCGAGCGCGCGGCTGGTACGGCGGACTGCCGTCGCATCAGGACATCACACTGACAATCGAAGATGGAGTCGTCACTGATGTCGTCGAGATCACGACTCCCGCTGAGGACGAGACGTCACTGGGCTACCAGCAGCGCTTCGCAGAGGCGCTCCCTGGTGCAATCGTCGGGAAGCCGATCGGTGCGTTGCGCATCGATCGCCTTGCGGGCTCGAGCGGCTGCTCCGAAGGGTTCATGAGCGCTGTGGCCGACATCCGAGAACAAGCATCCACCTAACCGCGCTCACCGCCGCGACACAACTCGGTCTGCCCGCGCCGCCAGTGAGGGTGCGGATAGGTCGCGCTCGCGATCCGCCATCATGACGGGAGTGGCAGAGCGAATATCTTGCCGGGATTGAGGATGTTCCGGGGATCCAAGGCACCCTTCACGGCGCGGTGCATGTCCAGGACCTCTCGAGAGAGCTCCTTCGTCAGGCCTCGCATCTTGAGTAGTCCGACACCATGCTCGCCCGTCACGGTCCCCCCCAGGGCGATCGCGCTTTCGAGAATCTCGTGGAACGCAGCTTGCGCCCGCTCCTGTCCGGTCTCGTCGCTCTCGTCGGTAATGATGAGGGGGTGGAGATTGCCGTCGCCGGCATGCGCGATGTTCGCGATGCGCACGCCGTGGGCAACGCTGATGGCGTGGATCCGGGAGAGCATCTCGCCAACGGATCCCTTGGGCACGCACACGTCTTCTGTGAGTACGCGCCCTAGTCGCTCGACCGCAGGGTACGCCAGCCTGCGAGCCTCGAAGAGAGCATCAGCCTCGGCGGCGTCTGTGGAGCGGTCTGCCCACGTCGCGCCACTTTGCAGGAAGCAGTCCACCACGGTTTCCGCAATGGTGTCTGCAACAGACGCAGGATCGTCAATGCGCGCAAGGAGAAGCACCTCGGCCTCGGTCGCGAGCCCCATCGACTTCCATTCGTCGACGGCCTCGAGGCAGTAACGATCGACGAGCTCCAGTGCTGCCGGCACGATGCCGGATGCTGCTGTCGCTTTGACCGCCTCGCCTGCGGTAACAAGGTCGGGGAAGAAGCCCACAACCGTCATGCTCTCGCCTGGCAGTTGGCGGAGCCGCAGCGTCGCCTCGGTGACGATGCCGAGCGTGCCCTCCGACCCAACAAATAGACCGACAAGGTCGTAGCCGGCGACTCCCTTCGCTGTGCGATGCCCTAGCCTCACGATATCTCCGGTCCCCGTGACCACCTCCAGCGCGAGGACATAGTCCTTCGTCACGCCGTACTTCACGCAGCAGAGGCCACCCGCATTCGTCGCAATGTTGCCCCCGATTGTGGACCAGGGCGCACTTGCGGGGTCGGGCGGGTACCACAGCTCGGCTTCGCCGACGGCGGCTCGAAGGTGATCATTTACGACGCCGGGCTGGACGACGGCGTACCGCTCGACTGGATCGATCGCAAGAACCTCATTCATCTGTTCGAGTGAGACCACCACGCATCCGTCGACCGCGTTTGCACCACCGGACAGGCCCGTCCCGGCACCTCGAGCGACAACGGGGACGCGGTTCGAGTAGCAGATTCGTACGAGAGCCTGGACTTCCTCCACCGTGCGCGCTCGGAGGACGGCCAGCGCTGTTCCCACGTGCGCCCAGTCTGCGCGGTCGGCGCTGTAGCCCCTGATGACATCAGGGTCGGTCAGCAGTCGGTCTGCACCGAAGACTGCTCTCAGCGCGGACAAGGCTTCCCAGGATTCGGCGTTCATATCTCTGATTCTGTAACTGAAAGGAGTAGGCACACGGGTTTTTCGCGCGGCAGCGCGACATCATCCGACGCGCGCGCGTCGAGCGAGAAGGTCGCGGTGGCGACGCGGACCGGGTGTCAGTTGACGGTGCGAGTCTCGCGATCGGCAGGCTAGAGGTCGATCGTCGTGATCGTAAGAAGATAGCTACGAATGCGCTCCGGCATGTCAACCGATTCAGGGTCAAGCAACCACTGAACCTGGAGTCCATCCATAAGTGCCGTAATCGATTTCGCTTCGCCAGCGGGGTCGATGTGAGACGGTGTGAGCCCCTGGGATTTCAGCCCCACGAGGGCGTCCGTCAGCATCCGGACAGTCTGCTGGTACCGACGGACAAAGTACGCGTGCGCGGGATGCTCCGGATCCGTAGCCTCGGCGGACAGGACCGTATGAAGCGCAACCAAGCCGGGCAGGGTTGAGTTACGACGAACGCCCTCAACCACGCTCCGTATGACGTCCGCGGGGTCACCCGAGAAGACGCGGACTCGTTGGTCGGAATCCCGCGCCGACAGAATCTCTGAGAGCAGCTCGCTCTTGCTCGAGAAATGATGGAGCAGGCCGGAGTGGCTTATACCCACCCGGTCGGCGATCTCGCGGATCGAACCGCTTCTGTATCCGGTGGTCGAGAAGACCTCCACACCCGCAGCAATGATCTCTTGTCGCCGCACAGCGCTCTTGGCATAAGGGCCCCGAGCGCTTCGAGACGACGCGATCTCACCTGTGCGTTTTGACATCGGGGGTAGCTTAGAGCTTGATTCGAGTGCGCCGGACTCGCTTGAGGCAGCTGAGGCGCTCATCATCCACCACCGCCATACTCTCGAACTCGAATGTTCCGCCACCGGCACTTCGCGCCAGGTGCCCAGCGATCCTGTCCGAAGAGCGGGTCGTTGTCGTGTACCTCCAGGGCGATGTGCCCACGCGGCCCCAGATGCGCAGCGACTGCGATGGGATCGTAATTCGGGGAATCGATGAGCGATGTATCAATCTCCGCCACCTTCAGCCCGTTCACCCAGGTTGTGATCGTGGGAAGCGCGCCGCCTACGCAGCGGATCCGTAGTTCGTTCCACTCGGCCCATCGCCACACAGCGAGGAAATCGTGGACGTCTGCGGCGTAGGTCAGGTTCTTCCGGCGCTCCTCTGTCATAGGTTCGGCGCTTGTTGCAGGATCATCTGCGCGAAGACCGATCACGTCGCCGTCGGCGTCGCGTACTGCGTCGACAGCGAAGGGCAGCGCAGAGAAGCTCGCTAGCCCGTTCCCGAAGAATCCGCCGATGCCACCCGAGCGCCGGTGGTCGACCAAGACCTGAAATCCCGCCCAGTCGTCCAATCCGCGTCTGAGCATGATGCCGGTGTCTGCGGGCCAGTCCGGCCGAAGCTCCAGCGCCAGGTCGAAGTCACCGTAATCGCGCTCGGAGATGAGGTAGCCGCCGTAGCCGCTGCCCGCAAACTCCTGCTCCCCCACGAGGGTGCCGCCGTCAGTCACGTACCACACCGCAGGGTGCTCTTGGGGCGACGGAAGCGGCTCCAACCCGAGGGAGGTGAAGCGCGAAGATGCGGGCGGTCCGCCTGGCCACAGCGCATTGAAGACTCTCGGTATGGCACGCCAGCCATCGAGGGAGTGGCCATCGAAGACCGGTAGGTAACCTGCCTCATCGTGGATGTCATTCAAAGCGGCCCCCGCAATCTCTCCGAGGAGCGGTGCTGCGGGACGGCCGGGCGTCGTCCCGCTCATCTATTCGACCGCCCGACCTGATCGAGGATCGTCGTGAGCTTCTCGTTCGCGACCGGAAATCCGGGGAACTCGGCCATCGCGACCATCGGAAGGCTCAAGACCGAATCGCGTCCGGTCTCATCCTGCAGGAGGTCTGCCATGCGGCCGCGGAGCCCGCCGCTCTGCTCCAGCGCGTCCGTGAGCGCCGGACCGCTCGCCGGGTTCGACAACCATTCTCCAAACGTCGAATACATCGTCAGCGGCACATCGACCGGTTCTCCGGGTAGCCGGATGTCCGTGATCAGACGTATGTCTCGAGAGGAACTTCCGACCCGTACCTGCACGTCGCCCCCTTCGAATGCCCATGCATTCGTGGCGACGCTGAAGTAGCCGAGATCACGGCGCAGCAGCGGGATGCTCACCCTTGTGGACTCGCCCGCGCGGAGGAAGATCTTCTCGAAGCCGCGCAATTGCTGAGCGGGCGTCGACAGCACGGTCGTCCTGCGTTCGTCGAGGTAGACCTGGACGACGTCCGCCCCGTCGCGCTCACCATCGTTTCTGACGGTGAGCGTGACGACAGCCGCGACCGGATGGTCGATGTCGTTGACGGCCACCTCCAGATCGCTGTAAGCGAACGAGGTGTAGGAGAGGCCGTGGCCGAAGGGAAAGTCCGTTTCCAGCTCACGGCTGTCGAAATAGCGATAACCGACGAATACCCCCTCTGCGTAGCGAACCTCACCGCGCGCTCCAGGGAAGTCCAGATAAGAGGGCACGTCCTGAATGCGGATGGGGATCGTCTCAGCGAGCTTGCCCGACGGATTCACGTCTCCCAGCAGCACATCGGCGATTGCATCGCCGTGGGCTTGCCCGGTGAGCCCGAACTCGACGATCGCATCGACGTGCTCGCGCCAGGGAGCTGTCGTCACAACTCCCCCATTGAGCAGAGCCACGACCACCGGAATACCTCTCGCCTGCATCGCTCGTATGAGCGCCGCCTGCTGTTCCGGCAGGTCGATCGAGGTCCGGTCTTTGCCCTCCGCCTCCGCGGAGCCAGGCAGTCCGGCGATGATGATCACCGCGTCGCACCCTTCGACGTCCGCGAGCGCCTCATCCCGGAGTGCGAGGTCATCGTCCGCATCCGTCAGCGAGTACCCCTGCGTGAAGGTCAGCGTGCCTCCGGCCGCGTTGATGCGATCGCGCAAAGCATCGAGCGCTGAGACGATACGAGTCGGTTGCACTGCTGAGCTGCCCGCGCCCTGATAGCGCGGGGAGACGGCCAGTTCGCCGATGACCGCAACCCGTCGGTGGACGCGGGAATTCAAGGGAAGGACCCCGTTGTTGGAGAGGAGCACCGCAGACTCTGCCGCCGCACGACGTCCTAGTTCGTGATGCGCGTCGAAATCCACGGACGCCGGCGATTCGCTCCTGGGTTCCGTGCGCTCGGCAAGTAGACGGACGCGTGCTGCGACCTTCTCGAGAACCTCCGGATGGATTTGCCCGTCGATGCCCGCGGCCACTCGCTCGTCATCCTGACGACCAGGCATCCTCAGGTCGAGTCCTGCGATGACGGCGGCAACCGGATCGTGTACAGCACCCCAATCAGATATCACGACGCCGTCGTACTTCCATTCGTTCCGAAGTACCTGGGTGAGAAGCCACGCATTCTCTGACGCGTACGTTCCGTTTATGCGGTTGTAGGACGACATCACCACCCACGCCGGAGACTCGTCGAGCGCGATCTGGAACGATCGCAGGTAGATTTCGCGAAGCGAGCGCTCGTCTACGATCGCGTCGATGCGTTGGCGGTCAGTTTCCTGATTGTTGACGGCAAAGTGCTTGAGGCACGCCGCGACACCTTGGCTCTGGATGCCGCGAACCATCGCGGCGGCGAGCGTTCCAGACAGCAGCGGGTCTTCGGAGAAATACTCGAAGTTGCGACCGCACAAGGGCGACCGTTTCAGGTTGAGTCCAGGCCCCAGAACGACGTCGACAGACTCTGCACGCGCCTCGGTCGCGAGTGCGCGTCCGACCGACTCGATGAGCGCTCGATCCCACGACGAAGCAAGTGTCGCCGCTGGCGGAAAACAAGTGGCCGGCTTACTGCGCCCTAGTCCAAGATGATCCGGGTTGTCGTCATCCTGGACGCGCAACCCGTGAGGTCCATCGCTCATCCGAATCGATCGAATCCCATGCGCAGGCAGGGCGACTGTCGACCAATAGTCAGCGCCGGTGCTCAAACGCGCGTAATCGAGCAGCTCTGTGTCCTGGACCGCCATCATTCGGGCACCACGGTAGGGGCGGCCTGGAGGAGGGCGGCACGAGCTTCGCGGCGTGTGCGCTGTTCGGCGGGACTGGGGACGGGTGCCGCAAGCAGCAGTTTCTGGGTGTACGGATGGGCAGGCTTCGAAGTGACCATGTCGCCGTCGCCCTGCTCGACGATCTCCCCGCGATACATCACGGCGACTCGATGACTGAGGTGGCGAACGACGGCGAGGTCGTGGGAGATGAACAGGTATGCGACACCGGTGTCTTCCTGAATCTCTTTGAGCAGTTCGAGAACGCGCGCCTGGGTCGACAGATCAAGTGCCGACACGGGCTCGTCACAGACGATCAGCTTCGGTGAGAGGGCAAGGGCGCGCGCTATCGCGATTCGTTGACGCTGCCCGCCACTGAACTCGCGTGGCAATCTCTGTCCGGCGTCGCTGGGCAGCCCGACGCGGTCGAGAAGACTCTTCACCCTGCCAGCGGCCTCTCGAGCGGCGACCTTCTGCACTCGCAGGGGTTCCGAGAGCGTCTCTGCAATGGTGAGCGACGGATTGAGCGATGAGTACGGGTCTTGGAAGACCACCTGAATGTCTCGCGCAAGACGCCGCCGCTCGGCGACCGAGACGTTGGCGATGTCACGACCTTCGAACTCGATGGCGCCGCCCGTCACCGGCGCAAGTCCCAGGACCGCCCGCCCGAGGGTCGTCTTGCCCGACCCGGATTCGCCGACCAGTCCGACTGTCTCGCCGGGACGGATATCGATCGAGACTTCTTTGAGAATCCTGGCGGGGGGCTTGCGGAAGCCCTTGACGGGATACTCCACGATGAGATCGCGGACGTCGAGGAGGTTCATGTGGATGCCTTTTCGGTCTGAAACTGTCCGCGGGGAGCGTTGTCGTCGAGGATCGCGTCGAACAGCGACTGGGTGTATGGATGCTGGGGGGAATCGAAGATGTCCTCCACCGGCCCGGATTCGACGATGCGCCCCGCGCGCATCACCGACACCCGATCGCACAGATCCGCGACAACGCCGAAGTTGTGGGTGACGAGCAGTATCGCCATATGGAGCTCGCGCTGCAGATCGCGAAGCAGGTCCAGGATCTCGGCTTGAACCGTGACATCCAGTGCCGTGGTGGGTTCATCCGCGATGATCAGCGATGGCTCGCACGACACAGCACCGGCGATGAGCACGCGCTGTGCCATTCCCCCGGAGACTTGATGCGGAAACGAATTGAATGTCCGAAGGGGGTCGACGATGCCCACTCTTTCGAGCAACGACAGCGCCCGCTTCTTCGCCTCCCGTTTCGATAGGCCGAGAACCAGACGCATCGGTTCCACCAGCTGACTCCCGATCGTGAATGCGGGGTCCAGGTTGCTCATGGGCTCTTGGGGGATGTAGGCAATTCGCCGCCCTCGAAGCCGAGTCATCTCGGTAGGGCTGAATGTGGCCAGATCGATACCGTCGAACATGATCGAGCCTTCGGTGATCTCTCCGCCAGTGGGCAGCAGTTGCAGGACGGACCACGCAGTCTGAGTCTTTCCCGAGCCGGATTCACCGACGAGTCCGTGGACTTCTCCCCTGCGAACCTCGAGGGACACGCCGTGGACAACTTCGATCGCGCCGCCGTTGGGCTGACGGTATCCCACATGTAGATCTCGGATGGACACCAGCACCTCGGAAGCTGTACCCGCTTTGTCAGGGTGCACGATCGTTTCGGTGTCTTCGCCCGCGCGATTGGCAGGTCTTACGACGCTGGGCCGGCGACGACGGCGCGGCGGGCGCACGCTGAGTTCGAGTTCGTCGCGCGTGGCATTGGCGAGCAGAGTGAGCGCGATGCAGACGATTCCGATGGCGAGTGCGGGCCACACGATCAGGAGCGGTGCGAGGTAGATCCGCGAGAACGCGTCGCCCAGCATGCTGCCCCAGTTGGGCACGGTGGGATCTCCGAGACCCAGGAAGTTCAAGCCAGCCTGGATCGCGATTGCGATACAGGTCACTGTGGCGGCCTGGATGATGAGTGGTCCGCGGACGACTGCAAGGATGTGGCGCCCGATGATGCTGAGATCGCCGACACCCGAGACGCGCGCAGCATCCACGTACAGTTCGTTGCGCACGGACGACACAGCGGAATACGTCAGGCGGAAGAAGCCCGGGGACATGATGACGCCGAACATTGCCATCGCGAGCCACATCGAGGGCCCGAGGACAGCGCGGGCCGCCAGCAAGACCACGATTCCAGGGAGCGCCATCAGCAGGCTCGTCAGCCAGGAACCGGCCGTTTCCCACCATTTCCCGTAGTACCCGGCGATCAGGCCGCCGACGACTCCGATCACGGCGGCCACACTCGTGGCCAGTAGCGCACCAAGAAGGGTGAATCGTGCGCCGTAAATGAGTCGAGACCATACGTCGCGCCCAGAGCCGTCTGTGCCCAGCAGATGCTCCGCCGAGGGGGGCAACAGAACATCCGAGAGCGAAGCCTCGTTCGGGTCGATTGAGGTCAGGAGCGGGGCGAACACCGCGATGAGGGCCACGATGGTGAGCGCGATTACCGACGCGGCGCCGAGCGGGTTCTTCAAGATGCGTATGAAGAGTGGGGTGCGTCGCGGTGCGGATGCCGTTGCGAGTGCGACGGTGTCCGGCGGCGTGGCGACTGTGCCGGTCGGGTTCGAGAGACTCATTGGATTCGTGCCTTCGGGTTGAGCCAGCCTTGGATGAGATCGACGACGAGGTTGACGACGACGGCGATGATGGCGACCGCGACGATCAAGCCCATGACGACGGGCACGTCGCCACGACTGGTCGCCTGGACGGATATCTGACCGAGGCCCGGGATCGCAAAGATCTGCTCGATGATCACTGCGCCGCCCAGGAGAGCGACGAACTGCACAGCGAACACGGCGAGCGCGGGCACGGCTGCTGTGCGAAGCACGTGCTTGTATATGACTCGGGATTCGGGGATTCCGCGGCTTCTGAGTGTGCGAACCCAGTCCTGACGAAGGACGTCGATGATCGAACCGCGGATTTGCGCGGCAACGGCTGCGATCACACCGATCGAGAGCGCGATCACAGGTAGCGCCACGCTCGCTGCCCATCCCGCAGGGGACGAGACGAACGATACGAAGCCGGTCGGCTTAAACCACTTCAACTGGATCGCGAACACTTGCACCAGGAACACCGCGACCAGGAAGCTCGGAACTGCGAAGCCCAGCACTGCCACGATCTGCACCACCTTGTCGGCAGTCCGGCCACGGACCGCCGCAAAGGTCCCGAGGCACACGGCGATGACCGCGCTGATAAGGCTGGCTCCCAGTGCCAGCGACAGTGTCACGAAGAATCGAGAGCTGATGGCCTGCGACACGGGCTGCGAAGTGAACCACGACGAACCAAGGTCGCCACCTACAGCCGCGCCCAGCCAGAGAACGTAGCGCGTCAACAGCGGCTGGTCGAGGCCGAGTTCCGCGTTCTTGAGGTTGACGACCTCTTGAGTGGCCGTTGCGCCGAGAATCTCTCGACCCACATCTCCGGCGCCGAGATTGAGGAGCAGAAAGCCGAGCGTGGTCACAGCGAACAACAGGACCAATCCGCTCAGGATTCGGCGTGTCGAGAATTTGATCATGATTCACTCACTTTCGTGACTGATTCCGGTGAGCGGAGCACCGATGCACTCCGCTCACCGGGGCTGGAATGCTTCCTCAGCCCTTAGGGGTGATTTCGAAGAGGCTGGGGTAGGACCAGCCAATCGTGAGCTCGACATCGGTCGTCGGGTTCGACACGATCGTCAGCTGGTTGTGATACCACGGCGCGAACCATGCCTGATCCACGACGTATTCGTTGAGGTCCTTGGCAGCTGCGGCCGCCTCATCCTCGGAGCCGGTCTGGATCGCTGAAAGCATCGCGTCGACCTCGGGCGTCTGCGTGTGGAAGGGGTTCCACGTCGCATCCGGAGCGAGCATGAACTGCGCGAGCATCCAATCGGTCGGGTCGGACTGCAGCTGCATCCACGGACCCGCCCAGTTGGGCGTCAGGATTCCGGTGATGAACTCACCCGAGGTCTGGTCCACAAACTCAGAGGTGATCCCAATGTCCGAAAGCTGCTGCTCCAGGAGGGTGTAGATCGCAGGATCGACTGAGGTGAACCGCGGCCCGCGCAGTGTGAAGCCGTCGGGGTAGCCCGCGTCCGCGAGGAGCTGCTTCGCCTTCTCCGGGTCGTAGGGATAGCGCTCCTCCAACGCTGCGTCATAAGCGTCTGACTGGTCTGAGAAGACCTGCGTCGTCGCCTTGCCGTATCCGGCGGTGAGCGCCGTCACGAGGGCGTCCCGATCGAATGCGTAGTTGATGGCCTGACGCACCCGAACGTCGCCCAGGGCGGGATTCATGGTCCCATCGCGATCCAGCAGCAGCATTCCCTGCCAGGTGAAGTACATGGGGTGCAGCGCGTAACCGGCGCTTTCGATCTGCGGGAGCGATGTGTTGTCCAGCGTCGTCGAGACGTCGAGCTGACCGCCCTGGATGGCGTTCAACAGGCTGGTGGGATCCGAGTAGAGGTTCATCACCACCTTGTCGTAGTGCTGAACATCCGGATTCCAGTAATTCTCGTTCTTGTTGAACACGGAACTGCTGCCGGGAACGGATGCGTCCACGTCGAGGATGTATGGGCCCGAGCCGACAGGATTCGTGTCGACGTCCGGGTTGTCGAACGCGGCGGGGCTCTCGATGTAGCCGGCCTGCTGAGCGAGGTACCACGTGAGCGCCGGGTCAGGACTGCTCAGCAAGATTTCGAGGTGAGTGTCGTCGACAACGGTCACGTCGGTCACGCGGCTCAGCCATGCTGCGTCCTGTCCGGTGCCGTCGCGGTAGCGCAGGATATTCTGCGCCACAGCGTCCGCGTCGAGCGGAGTGTCATCGATGAATGTGATGTCGTCCCGGATCGTCACGGCGAGTGTGGTGCGTGACTCGTCCCACTCCCACTCGGTAGCAACGTTCGGGACGATCGTTCCGTCAGGCTCGACACTCAGCAACGTGTCGTAGACCGCCTGGCCGTACGCGATCGAGTTCGCTCCGTTCATGTTGGCGGCGGCCCAGCTGGACGGCTCGCGAATGGTCCCCAGGGTGAGAGTGCCGCCCGACTCAGTCGAGTCAGACTGGTCGGAACTCCCAGCAGCGCAGCCCGTCAGGAGTAACGCGGCCACGGCAAGGGCCGCGACGGACTTGTAATGACGGAACATCTTTGTCCTTCCACTGTGTGTTAGCCCGCTCAGCGGCGAGCTATGCAGAAGAGTACAAACGAAAATCAACCATGTCAACGCTTTTGGTTGAAACTGCTCCATTTCTCGCGCGTGATCGCGCAGCGAGGCGCGCGGAAGGCTCATCTGCTCTAACTTCCGCGGTGAGTGGCCTGCTGATTCGGCTACTGCCGCAACAGCTCGCCGCCTCGTGCCACCCCGGCGCGGCGGCAGGGCGGAGACAACCTCCACCAACTCATGCCACTCAGTCCGTTTTTGAGTGAACAGTCTCTCGTCATAGATCGATGGTCGTTACGCGAAGAAGATGACACCTCACTCGCTCAACCATGTCGATTGAGTCCGGGTCGAGTAGCCACTGGATCTGCAGTCCATCGAGGAGCGCGACGAGAGACTTCGCTTCGCTCATCGGGTCCGCATCTGCGCGCACGGTGCCCCGCTCCTTCATGGTCGCGAACGCGTCCGCGAGTTTCTGCACGGTGATGCTGTAGCGCTCGACGAAGTAGGCGTGGGCGAGATGATCGGGTTCGATGGACTCCGCAGACAGCAGGGCGTAGAGGGCGACAAGTCCGGGGACCGAGGAATTGAAGCGAACGCGTTGCACCACAGCACGGATGACTTCTTCGCCAGTGCCGCTGTACACCTGCCTTCGCGAGGCGTGATCACGCATCGCGAGGATCTCCTTGAGCAGCTCGGCCTTGCTGCTGAAGTGGTGCAGCACCCCGGAGGTGCTCATGCCGACGCGGTCAGCGATCTCGCGGATCGAACTGTTCCGATACCCACCAACGGCGAACACCTCGACCCCGGCTTCGATGATTTCGCGACGCCGTCGAGCACTCTTCGCGTACGGCCCTCGCCGCGCGCCCACCTGCTGGTCCGAGTGCGCCGGATCGTTCATGGCCCCTCCTCGCGGTCGACGCGAGGCACATCGAAGGAAGCCTGGCTCTGATCCGCGGCGCAAGGGGACGCGTGGCGCCCTCGCGCCCGATGCGAGCAAGTATCCCTCTGCCGAGCCATGCGACCTTCCCTTGTGCGCGTGGAGCGAGAGATCGACGCCGACTCGACCGATCTGCCGAGGAACAACTACGTCGATCGGTGAAGGTGACCCTCGAGAATCGCGCTCGCAGCTCGCAGCTCGCAGCTCGCAGCTCGCATGCGAACCGTCCGCTCTGCCGGCATGCACACCCGTTGCCGTGGTGTCCTTCGTGCGTCAATCTAGTCCACTTGGTTGATTTTAGGCAAGGGACTCGATACCTTGGACGAATCGATGCACAGTCGACGTGCTCGAATCGACAGGTAGAGCCCAGGAGCATCGTTGCCCGCGTCACACGAACCGTTCCCTGCAGCCCCGCCGCGGGAGCACCTCTCACACCCCGCGCCTCGCGCGGACGAAGTGCACGAGCATTGGGGCATCGCGAAGTGCGTCCCGGTCCGTTGGCGGGCGCGCGGCGGGGCCACAATTCGACCAGATAGTCGGCATTGCCGACGTGAGGGATCGTCTCCCCCGGCTCATGGTGTACGCCCGACCGGATCCGAATCGGGTGTCCGAGCGACCTCACCGCACGCGATGTCAGTCCATACCCACGATGGCGCCTTCACGTCGGTGCCCAAGGAAGGAAAACCATGAGCACGATCGCGTTGTCTACCTTCAGCCTGCACAGTCGGCTCGGGCCGCTGAAGCAGGAGAGCCGCGATGCCGCCGGCGAGGTGCAGTATCGCTCGTTCGACCGGCCCGCGGTGATCACACTGGAGGAGTTCATCGCCCGAACCCCCGACGAGACCGGTCTCCACGCTGTGGAGATCTGTCAGGGGCACGTGTGGGATGCCTCACCCGAACGCGTCGCCGCGCTTCGCGAAGCACTGACGCTCGCCGACGTGAAGCTGCTGACCGTGCCCGTCGACACGGGTGATCTCGGCACCTCCGTTAGCACCGGCTATTGGCGCGATGACGTCGCCACGATGATCGAGTGGTTCGACATCGCGGCCGAGCTCGAGGCGACCTACGTGCGGGTGCGCGTGGGAACGGTCCAGGTCGCCGCGTCCTACGACGATGTGGTGGGCGCTCTGACCGAGCCGTTCCTCCTGCTCGCCGATGCCGCTGAGCAGCGTGGGCTTCGGCTTCTCATCGAGAATCACGGCGGCGCGACGTCGGATCCCGAATTCTTGTTCCGATTGCAGGAAGCGGTCGGTTCCACACGCCTGGGCCTCCTTCTCGATATCGGCAACTTCGAACCGACGATCTCGATCTCGAGGTCGCGTTTCTTCGGCACCCCGTCGGATGATTCTGCAGACACCGACGACCTCTACGAGCGCATCGCGAGAATCGCGTCTCGCGCTTCGCTCGTCCACGCGAAGGCGTACGACCCGCGCGCGGATGGGACGCCGCTTCTCGATGTCCCGCGCGCTCTTCGCATCGTTTCGGACGCCGGCTACCGCGGCGACGTCAGCATCGAGTGGGAGGGCCACGACGGCGATCCATGGCAGCGTTCGCGGGAGGTGCTCGGCGACGTCAGAGCGACGTTCGAACATCTGGATGCTGCGCCCGCCGGCCCCGACGGAGCACGTCGATGAGCAGGAGAGCCAAGATCGGCTTCGTGGGCGCAGGTCCCGTCGTGCAGTCGATCCATCTGCCGACTCTGGCGCGCCTCGGAGATCAGTACGACGTGCGCGCGGTCGTCGATGTGGCCGCGGACGTCGCTGAGGAGGTCTCCGCGCGGGTGGGTGCGCGCGCCCTGACCGAGTATCAGGCTCTCCTAGACGATCCAGAGGTGGAGATCGTCGCGATCTGCACCCCGCCGTTCTTGCACGCCGATCAAGTGATCGCAGCGATGGAGGCGGGCAAGAAGGCCGTCTTCTGTGAGAAGCCCCTGGCAAACACCGAAGAAGAAGTCGAGCGAATTCGTGAAGCGGCCATCCGCACTGGTGTTCCGCTCGTCGTCGGCGCTATGCACGCCTTCGACCCCGGTTGGTCCGCCGTCGTCGACGAGGAACTCGCCGAGGTGAGATCGGGAGTTCGAACAATTCGCACTAGCATCGTGATTCCGGCCAACAGCCGGTTCGAAGACTTTGCGACGGAGTTCGCTCCGCGTGACACCTCCCGCACACTGGGCGACATGGACGCCGAGGCCGAAGCGAAGTTCCTTGCCATCGCGGTGTTCGGGCTCGCGATTCACGACCTCCCGCTCGTGCGTGCCCTACTGCCCGACGGGGCGATCCCTCGAGTGACTTCCGCACGCGCGGTGCGCCCCTTCGGGTACGCCGTCGACGCGGTCGCGGACGACGTGCTGATCGAGATCTTCGGGTTCATCAATCAGCAGTGGCAGCCGCGCTGGGAGCTGGAGGCGGTCACCGGCGAGAGCATCGTGCACCTCGACTTCACACCGTCCTTCGTGCACGCCGGGTCGGCAGTCGCCACCATCACCAAGCCGGATGTGACGACGATCCACCGATTCGCGCACAACGGCTACGAGAACGAGTGGGAGGTCCTGCGGCAGATCGTAAACGGTGACCTGCGGAATCTCCCCTCGCTCGACCAGCAGATCGAAGACCTGCGCTTCGCAGTAGCTCTCGCCGAAGGTGCGGCGGCGATCGTCAGAGGAGACGCAGCATGACCGTGCAAGCGCGTTCGGTGCGGGCCGATGAAGGACTCGAGACGACCGTGGCGGCGGTGCTGGCGTCACTCCCACTTTCGTTTGCGCACGCTCGTGATGCGGAGCCGGACGTCGTGGTTGTGGGCGGTCGTGCCGAGTGGCCCGCACGCGCGCGAGATCATGTCGCGTTGGGTGCTCGCACGGTCGTCGTCCTCGAGCCGAATCTGGCCGATCCCGATGACATCGAATCCCTCGCCGAAGAAGCGCGACGCGCAGGCGCCATCGTCGTACTCAGCGAACGTTTCGCTGGCAACGTCGCCCTGACCGCTGCCACTGAGGCGATTCGGGACGACGCCACCGACATCCGACTGATCGGCGTCGACGACCAGGACCCTCACGAACTGCTCCTCGGCGCGCTCCGGATCGCCCGGGCTCTGGGACTGGATGACATCGTTTTCCAAGACTGCAACCGAACGGATGCCGCGGCCATGTTCGCCGCGTCCGCGCGTCGTGGCACGTCATCGGTCTCACTGCACGCAACCGTCACGCGGGCGACAGCCACCCCGCGTTTCACCGCGGTGGTGTACGCGTCGGATTGGATCGAAGAAGTCGTCCTCTACGATGCCGGGACAGCTCGCCCGGCCGAAGTCAGGACCTACGAACCTGCTCGCGGTGAGCAGACTCCGACGTCTTACGAGTCGGCCCACCGCACGACATTTCGATCATTGACCACGAGCGGCAGCGAGTCACTCGACGCGTTGACACTGTTCGCCGTCGACGCGCGGCGGACGCGTGCCATGGCGACGGATTGGCGGCACTGACACGTTCGCGCCGATACCGATCGAGCATCGATTCCCCTCACGAGACAGTGGAGCTAACTGAAATGACGAGTCACACCGGCCGCGTCGGCGTCGCAATCATTGGCGCCGGGAACATCAGCACGCAATACCTGACGAACTTGACTGGATTTCCGGACGTTGAAGTCATCGCAGTCACGGACGTGATTCCGGAGCGAGCTACACAGAAGGCCGATGACTTTGGCGTGCCGCTAAGCGGCACGCCGGACATCGCGCTTGGCCATCCGGACGTAGAGATCGTCGTCAATCTCACCATTCCGGCCGTTCACGCGGAGGTGTCGACGACAATCCTCGAAGCCGGCAAGCATCTGTGGACCGAGAAGCCGCTCTCGGTGGACCGATCTTCGGCGAGGAGCGTGCTCGAGCTCGCGGATACTCGCGGACTACGAGTTGGTTGCGCGACTGACACCTTCCTCGGCAGGGGCTTCCAGGCCGCACAACGACTCATTCTCGACGGAGCGATCGGCGAGCCGATCTCCGCTATCACCATGATGCAGGACCCCGGCCCGGAGGCCTGGCATCCGAGTCCGAGATTCCTCTACGCGGAAGGTGCTGGGCCGCTGTGGGATCGGGGCCCTTATTACCTCACCGCACTGGCCCTACTGTTCGGACCTGCGAAGCGCATCGCAAGTTTGGGTACGCGCGCGTTCTCGAAGCGGACGATTCGCGCCGGTGACCGTGCCGGCGAAGAGTTCAACGTCGAGGTCGACACCAACGTCGCGGTTCTCACAGAGTTCGACACCGGCGTGATCGCCCAGAGCACCTACAGCTTCGAGTCGGCCGTGATGCGCAAGCATTGGTTTGAAGTGAGCGGCACAGAGGGGACGATGATCATCCCGGATCCGAACTACTTCGATGGCGACGTTCTCATTCATCCCATGAGGTTTCCCGAGTTCGAGGAGCAGCTCCGAAGGAAAGGTGCGCAGCCGGAGGCATCCGACTGGACTCGCATTCCGACAGGAGAGTGGACTGCGACTCGGGGCGTTGGTGTCCTCGACCTAGCGAGGTCGCTGAGGGATGAGACTCCTCACCGAGCGTCGGGCGCCCTGGGCTTCCATGTGCTCGACTCGTTGATCTCGATCGACGAGTCGGCCGCGGCCGGCTCTTTCGTAGAGATCGCGAGTCGATTCGATGCCGTTCCCCCACTCTCAGAGGACTGGGATCCATGGCGTCAGACGCTTCAGTCGCCGACTGAGCCGTAGTCGATGCCTCAACTCAGTCGGCCTCGACCAGTGCGCAACGGCGCTGTTACTGCGAGCGCGGCTCCCTCCGCCGGCGCACCGAGCTAGACCTCCGGGGGCGGCGGCTCAGCAGCCGCCCCCGGACACCATCAGAAGGACATTCGAATGGCACGCAAGCTCTCTCCCGGCCAGCGCTCACGCATCGTGACTCTCGATGTGAACACCGGTGAGTTCACCGTGATCCACGAATCCAGCGAGATCCTCTACGAGGCGCCCAACTGGGCCTTGGACGGCTCCGCCCTCTACGTGAACGGTGGCGGACACCTCTACCGGCTGAACCTCGATGGTGACACCCCGCGACGCATCGACTTCGGCGATCTGCCCGAATTGAACAACGATCACGTCCTGGATCCGGACGGAATTCACATCTTCGTCTCGGCGAACGACTGGCACATCTACCGAGCGCCTCTGGTAGGCGGCGAGGCCGTACGCGTCACCAACGACAACGAAGACGGGCGCTTGCACTTTCTGCATGGCGTGAGCCCGGATGGCGCGACCCTCGCCTACGTCGGCCTCGTGGTCCGGGAGGACGGGTCGTCGGCTGCTGCGAACATCTTCACCATTCCTGCTGCCGGCGGCCCGGACATCCAGCTCACCGATGACGAATTCCCCGACGACGGTTCGGAGTACTCCCCCGACGGGAAATGGATCTACTTCAACTCCGAGCGAGCCGGCACGGGAGCGGGTCACGCCCAACTCTTCCGGATGCGACCCGACGGGACGGATCAGCAGCAGCTGACATACGACGAACGCGTGAACTGGTTCCCGCATCCGTCTCCGGACGGCGCACGGCTCGCGTACGTGAGTTTTCCTGCCGGCACCGAGGGCCACCCCGCAGATCGCGACGTCATTGTGCGAATCTGTGACGCGGACGGTACGAATGTGAGGGACCTGCGTCGCTTGTTCGGCGGGCAAGGCACCATCAACGTGCCGAGCTGGGCGCCTGAGGGCGATCGGATTGCGTTCGTCGAGTATCCGGTCGAAGAGGGCGGCTGAGGGACATGCAACGTTTACATCGGCCGCCCAATTGAACGCATGCGCGCTCGAGTGGCTAGCGCTCGTCGAGTTCGGAGATGAGTGCGGTTTCGATCGAACTGATATGCATGAGCATCAGTTGATTCGCACGTCTTCCGTCGGCATCCTCGATCGCGCGCAGAATCAAGCGATGCTGATCCAGAAACTCCCTGCCCCAATGCTCGCGTGACCGCTTCTTGAGATCGCTCCACGTGTGCTCATGCATCAACGAGATCAGTTGCTCCTCAAGCCCCAGCAGAACGCCGTTGTGGCTCGCGGTGGCGACGGCGAGATGGAACTCGTTGTCGGATTGAGTCGCGTCCAGCCCGGCCTCCGTGCGGGCGCGCTGCTCTTCGTAATGACCTCGGATAGAGAGGAGGTCCGCCTCCGATCTGGACCGGGCCGCGTGCTCCGCGCAGATGGGTTCCACCGCCGCTCGCGCAACGATCAGATCCAAGGGGCTATGCTCGCCCACAGCCGCCGCCCTGGCCCGCAGGAGAGAGGCCTGCGTGCCCCCTCCGTCGACGACGTACGTGCCGCTGCCCGGACGAGCCTCGAGCGCCCCGGCATGCTCGAGGAGCCTCAGCGCCTCGCGCAGCGATCCACGGCTTACGCCGAACTGGCTCGCGAGGGCGCGCTCGGACGGCAACGCGGCTCCCTCGGGGAAGCTCCCGGTGCGGATCGCCTCCACGATCTGATCAAAGACAGCGGCGTAGACGCGCGAGCGCTCCACCGTCTGAAAGACGTGCGCGTTCTCAGTGATGGCGGTCTCCTCTCCATCGGGATGTCGCGGACAGAGATGACGCTCTGTCGAAGCGGCGGTCAATAGTACTCGTCATCACGTCATCGACCTCCACCCCGCATCGATCTGCACGCGCCCGGCAAGGCGCCGCGCGGCCTGAATGACGTCGGACCCCGGATCAGGCCCCGGACCGCCGTGGGAGGCCTCCTCGATGGCGATGAGCGGTCCACGCGAGACCTTGCTGCGACCAACAAGGGCGGCGACCGGAACCCCGTGGTCGCGCGCACGCTCCATGACTGCGGCGGTCGCTTTGCCACGGAACGAGCTCGCGTCCAGTTGGCCTTCGCCGATAATCACCACATCCGCTTTCCGAATCGCTGCGTCGAGGGCCACAACGTCGGCCACCCACGTCGCTCCGTGCTCAATTCGCGCACCGAGTGCAGCGAAGGCGAAACCCAAACCGCCTGCAGCCCCGGTCCCCGGCGCGTCGCGTAGGCCGGGCAGTCCGAACGAGTGCTCGATAGCGTCCGCCCAGGCGGTGAGCGCGACCCGGAATGCGGGGGCGTCACCGCTGCGCATCCCCTTCTGAGGTCCGAACAGGTCGATGCACTCGACGAGGGTGGCGTCGGTGTCCGAGATGGCGGCGATGTCTCGGCTCCGCCAGGTGCTGAGCGAATCGGGGGGAGTGATTGAAGCCACCTCCGCGAGGCGCGTCGGCAAGAGCGGCGTGATGGCATGACCGTGTCGGTCGACGGCGCGCGCGCCGAGGGCGAAGAGCATTCCCGCCCCGCCATCCATCGTCGCGCTGCCACCGAGCCCCGCGACAATCCGGTCGACTGAAGCGGACACGTGGCGAACGAGATCGCCGACTCCAGCCGTGGAGAGCTGCCCGGGGCGGCGTTCCCGCTTCGTGACGAGGTGCAGCCCGCACGCCTGGGCCGTCTCGACCACTCCCAGAGTTCCTAGGGCGACCCACGTCGCATGCACCTTGCGCCCTCGCGGATCCAAGACGACCGCGGAGTGTTCGGTCGCGCCGGGCACCGTCCTGATCACCTCGACGAGTCCATCGCCGCCGTCGGAGAAGGGCACGCATGTGATGGAATCCTCAGGCCGGATCTGCCCCCAGCCGCGAGCGATCGCGGCCGCGACCTCAGGTGCTGTTAGCGTCCCCTTGAAGGAGTCTGGCGCTACGAGGACTCTCAACGCGCTGCCTCCGCTCGCGCACGTGAGCTCTGATACCGGGGATTCGCGGGATCCCCTGTGAGCTGAGACGCCATCAGCCGCCGGGTGTACTCGTGGGTCGGTCGTAGGGTGACCTCGTCAGCGAGGCCCTCCTCGACGATATCCCCCAAGTACATGACGCCGATCCGGTCGCTGATGTGGTGAACGACTCCGGGGTTGTGGGAGATGAAGACGTACGCGATTCCGCGGTCGCGCTGGACGTCGACGAGCAGGTTGAGGATCTGCGCCTGCGTCGACATGTCCAGCGCGGACACGGGTTCGTCCAGGACGATGACGTCGGGCGCGAGGGTCAGAGCACGCGCAATCGCGAGTCGCTGGAGTTGGCCGCCCGACAGTTGGCGCGGGCGGCGGGTCAGATGCAGGGTCGTGAGTCCGACCATTTCTACGACCTCATCGATCACCCGATCGATCGCTGCATTCGAGGCTCCCTCGTGCACGCGGAGAGGCTCTCGCAGGCTGTGGCGAAGTGGGACGCTCGGATCGAACGATGAGAATGGATCCTGGAACACCATCTGCAGCCGGCGGCGGGCAGCCTTGCGCTCGGATCGGGGAAGCCTCCATACATCGGCGCCGTCCAGCAGCACTGAGCCGGAATCTGGTCGCTGCAGCTGCACGAACGTTCTACCGAGAGTCGACTTGCCGGAACCGGACTCGCCGAGCAGGCCGTACGTTTCGCCGGGCAGCAAAGAAAGGCTGATCGACTTGACGGCGTGAACCTGCGTCTTGCGGACGCCGGCGCCGCTCTTGAAGCTGACCGAGACATCGTTCAGTTCGATGATCGGCGATCGAGACGAATCAGTACCGGATGTCATAGTTGAACCTTCTGCTTCGACGGCGTTTTTGCCATGCCCACCACTTCGGCGGCACGGATGCAGCGCGCAGCGCGCGGTTCAGCGCCGACCTTCGCGAGTTCGATCGGCCCGGACCGGCATTCGTTCACCGCGAAGCTGCATCGGTCCGCGAACCTGCAGCCCACGATCACCGCTCCCGCAGGCGGAACGCGACCCTCGATCGCGGCCAGTCTTGCCCCCCTCGGCACAGCGTCCGGAAGGGCGCCCAATAGCGCGCGGGTATACGGATGCGCCGGGGCGCCCAGCACGCTCTCGACCGACCCCTCCTCGACGATCTCACCTGCATACATCACGACGACGTCGTCGCAGATGTCGGCGACGACGCCGAGATCATGGGTGATGATGATGATCGAGAGACCGTCTCGCTTCAGGTCATGAAGAAGGTCAAGGATCTCAGCCTGGACAGTGACGTCCAACGCGCTGGTCGGCTCGTCTGCGATCAGGAGCGTCGGCTGCGATGCCAGAGCCATCGCGATCATCACGCGCTGGCACATGCCGCCCGACAGCTGATGGGGATACGCGTTGGCTCGCTCCGGCGCAATGCCCACCCGACTGAGAGCGTCTCCGACCGTCGTCGATGGGGAGCCATCGCTCCCATTCCAATTCAGCACCTCGCGGATCTGCTGCCCGATCGTCAACGAGGGGTTCAGGCTCGCCTTCGGATTCTGGAAGATCATGGACACACGATGGCGTCGCAGCTCTCGAAGCTCGTTTGCCTGAATCCGCATGACGTCCTTGCCGTCGATGTAGACGGACCCGCCTGTGACGACGCCCGGCGGCGACGGGAACAGTCGGGTGAGTGTGAGGGCAGTCACCGTCTTACCGGATCCGCTCTCGCCGACGACGCCGACGACGCGGCCGGCCCTCGCTCGCACTGCGACATCGTTGATCAGCTTCAGCCTGCCGCTCTCGGACTCCACTTCCACGGTGAGCCCCGTGGCATCGAGCACGCCCTCTTCTGGACGGGTGGTGTCCCGCGTACCCGTCGACTCGGACCGGGTCATCGCCTGCGGCGTTCCCTTGGGCTGTGTTCCTCGCGATGTGACGATGTCGCTCAGACCGTCGCCGACGGTGTTGAAGGCCCACGCAGTGAGGGTGATGAGAAGCGCAGGCACGAGCACCGCCGCGGGAGCTACGAAGATGTAGTCGTATGAGCGTCGGAGGATGGAGCCCCAGCTGGCCTGGGGGGCCTGCGCGCCCAGCCCGATGAAGCTCAGCGCGGCCTCGAGCCCCATTGCGTAGCCGCAGGTGATCGCAGCCTGGACAAGCAGCGGCGGCGCGATGTTGCGCAGAATGCGACGCCACATGATCGCGATGGACGAGGTTCCGATCGAGCGCGATGCCTCGATGTACACCTCTTGGCGGACCGCAAGAGTCTCGGCCCTCACGATGCGCGCGAGAGACGGCACGAATGCGATCGATAGTGCGATCATCGTGTTGAAGATGCCGCCACCGAGCGCCACAGCCACCGCGATGATAAGCACCAGGCCGGGCAGAGCCATCTGAATGTCGACAAGTCGCATGAGGACGGAGTCGACCCGTCCTCCGAAGTAGCCGGCGACCAGACCCCACGGCACAGCGATGACTACGGAGAAGCCGACCGCGATGAACGCGGCGCTGAGGGAGATCTGTGCGCCGTACATGAGCCGGGTGAGCTGGTCGCGCCCCAGGTCATCCGTGCCGAGCCAATGCTCGGCAGATGGACCCGCGAGCGAGTTCGCGATGTCCTGCTCCAAAGGGCTGTACGGAGCGATCAGCGGCGCGAGGATCGCCACCAGGATCATGACGAGCAGGAACGCGGCCATGACCGCGACGAATGGTTCGTGCCGCACCCACTTGAGGAAGCGACGTGAACGCGAGCGCTTCCGCTTTCCGTGCTTGATCGCGATGTTGACTGTGTCCATGGTCATGACGACACCCGCACCTTCGGATTGAGGAGGCCATAGGCGACGTCCACGACGAGGCTCGCGAGAACCGTCGCTATGGCGAAGACCACGGCAGTCCCCTGGATGACCGGCAGGTCGCCGTTCGTGGCGGCGTTGGCGACGTACGCGCCCACACCCGGGATCGAGAACAGATTCTCCACGATCAGCGAACCTCCGATGAGAACTTCCACCTGGAGCCCCAAGACGGTGACGGCCGGTATGAGCGAGTTCTTGAGTGCGTGCCGGATGAGCACGCCGTTCGGCCCGTGACCTTTCGACCACGCCGTAAGGACATACGGACTGTCCATCGCCTGGACGAGCGAGCCGCGAAGCGTCCGAGCGATCCGAGCTGCCGGCGCGATCGCGACGGCGATCGCCGGGAGGAGGATATGTTCCAGCCATCCGAGTGGTGATTCGGTGAAGGGCACGTAGCCGATCGCAGGAGCGATGCCGAGCTGGATCGAGAACACCAGGATCAGAACGATCGCGATGACGAACGCGGGCACCGCCATACCGGCGCTGGTCACTGCGAGGAGGCAGCGGTCCACGATGCCCCCGCGCCGCCGCGCGGCTACGACGCCTCCGGCAATGCCGAGCGGGATCGCGATCGCGAAGGCCGCGAGCCCAAGGCTCAGTGTCGCGGGAAGCCTCCGAGCGATCTCTTCGATGACCGACTGGTCTCTGTTCACTAGCGATGTACCCAGATCCAGTCGCACGGCGCTCATGAGCCACTGCCAGTACTGGACGAAGAACGGCTCGTCGAGATTCAGCTCATCGCGGATGCGCTCGACTTCGGTGAGGGAGGCGTTCTCACCACCGGCGAGCGCAACTGCCGGATCGCCCGGCAGTAGGAGGTAGAGCAGCTGCATGAGAACCGTCACCCCGATGATGATGACGGGGAGCACCGCGAGTCTGCGAATCAGTAGTAGTGACACTTTTCGTCCTTGAATGTGTCTGGGCTAGGGCCGCGGCCCGGCGGGTTCGATGGAGGTTGTCAGCAGGTGCGTACCCGCCGTGATGTACAGCGTTGCGGACTCGGATCCGCCGAAGCAGCAATTCGTGATCAGGTCGTGAGGTACGTCGATGAAGTCGATCAGCGTGCCTCCATCGTCCATCACATAGACGCCGGGCGGGCGCTCGGTCGTCTCGCCGTCCGACCGCGATCGCAGAATGCCCGCACAGACATAGAGCCGGCCGGCGGCATCCACCTTCATCCCGTCACCACCACGGGCGTTTCCGAAATCGAACACCACCCTGCGTGAACCCACCGCACCCTGAGTGGAGACCTCGAACGCGAGGACCCGCCGTGCGCCGCCGACCCGGGGATGCGAGTCGACGACATACAGCGTGCCGCCGTCCGGGGAGACCGCGATGCCGTTGGGTCGCTGCACATGCGACTGATCGAGCAGCCGCGTCACGCGTCCCGAGCGATCGACGCGGTACACGCCCTCCACCGTCATCTCCATGTCCGAGCGGTCCGACCCGTAGCGCGGGTCGGTGAAGTACACAGTCCCGGCAGCGTCGATTGTCAGGTCGTTCGGGCTGTTGTACCGCATACCCTCGAAGCGATCCGTTACGACCTCGATGTCTCCGCCCGCGATCGAGCTGCGAACGATGCGACGTCCACCGCCTGGACCGAACTCGCCGCCCTCGCACGTGTAGAGGTAGCCGTCGCTCGTGAGCACATTCCCGTTCGGCCGACCCGCAGCCTCACGGAACACCTCGACCCCGCGGGCCTGGGTCCAGGAGTAGATGCGATTCGCCAGGATGTCTGAGAAGAAGACCTGACCATCGTCGGATGCCGCGGGGCCCTCGAGGAACGACGCAGCTGCGATCTGAACGGCAGCGGTCATCGGGTGCCTGCTTCAGTTGAGACGGCGGTCTCGACAGCGACCACTTCGTGCGCGTCGAGGCTCGGCAGTTCGACCACGACGAGACCGGGTGCAGCGCTCCACTTCAGCTCGGACCGGTCGCTGAGTCGCCGCACAGCGGTGATCTGCGCATCGCCCTCGAGACTCAGTTCGATCCGCAACGGACCGACGCGGACGATCTCCTGCAATGGACCCCCATACACATCGGGCGAACTGTAGTTGACCAGATGCACGGTGTAGCCGAGGTCGCCACGCCACGCCTCGACGTCGACGAAACCCACACCCGACACGCTCACCGCGGAGGGGCACCGCGTGCCGGCCGCCGAGGCGACGGCGTTGACCATGACCGCGGCCGGATCCAGAAGCTGGGTGACGCCGTAGAACGAGTCGATGTCCGAGCCCAGGTGGACCGAACGGCCATCCGAGATCAGGAGAGGCGCGTAGTCCACCGGGTCTTCGAGGTAAGCCTTGTCGGCGAGGAACGGCAGTTCCTTGATGGCGCTTCCGACGCCGGAGACAGCGGCCGTGCCGGTCGAGCGCCATGATCCGGAAGGGACATACGTCGATCCCTCGATCCCGCGCACAAGCGGATGGTTCCAATCCTCGACGAACAGGTAACCGGGAGGGAACGGTCCGGACACCGGTCCAAAAGGCAACGGAGAATTCCACGGGCGTGCGGGTGCCACGCCCGCCCCCACGATTACGCCGCCTGTACGGAGTCGCTCTTCGATGGCGTCCGTCGCTCCCTCGCTGAGGGACGTTCCGCTCGGAACGATGACCACGTCGTAGCCGGCGATGGCGTCGTCGTCGAGGAGCTCATCGGCAATGAGCTCGAACGGGATGCGAGCGCGCAGCAGCGCGAGATACCAGCCGTTGATGGCGTCAACCGTCGACGGTCCGGAGCCATGGGTCGAGGGAGAGCAGCTGGCCGCGCTCCAGACCACGGCGACTCGGGCCAGCGATGTCCGGTTGCGCAAATAAGGCTCTGCCTGAGCATGCCACTCGTAGAACTGCGTGACCGGCTCGACCCAACGCCGGTCGTAGATCGTCGCACCGCCGACGTTCACCCAAGGCCGCAGCCCCTTTGCAGTCGCCTGCGCGAGCATCGCGGTGATCTCTACTGGCGCCATCGCGATTCTGCGCAACGGAGGGCGGAAAGGCCCCCCGGCCTGCCACGCTCCGACGATCTGAAACATCGGCGCGCCCTTGGCTACCGAGCGCAACATCTTCGACTGACGCCCGGCCAGCCAGAGCGCATTTGCGGCCGTGCCGGCGCCCTTCGCACCGAGCAATCCCCGACCTTGACCGTCGTTCGCGACGACATCCATCGGTCCGAATCTGGACCAGCGGACGCCCGAGGTGAGTGTCCCCACAGTGCACGCAACGAAGCTGTAGGCAGGGTCGATTGCCTTCGCCGTCTGCTGCAGGTGGCGATGGAGTTCCTCCACCCCCGACTGGATGAACTCGCGGAAGAGTGCGTCGTCATCTACCCCTGCCGCGGGGTATGAGTCTGCCCCCGAGTACTTCCGCCAGGATGCGAGACACGTCGGGCAGTAGCAAGCGACATCGGCTCCGGGCATCCAGGACATCCCGGCCGGTTGCGGCCAGCCGTTGGCGAAGAAGCCGTCGATGTTGTACTTGGCAGCCAGTTCACGCATGCCTTGCGGAATGCACTCCCAGTAGAACGGGCCGGTCCAGCAGGGCATGTAGGTGGGCCCGATGACGGTGTGTCGGGTGGATGCCTCGCCTAGCCCCGGGACGCCGGCTCGAATTGCCGGCGCCAAGGCCTGTGCGGACAGCTCGCGCACCGTCTGTGGCTGCCCACCCGGACCGGTACGGAACCAGTCCGGGTGGGCAAGATAGATCGACTCGTCCAGGAACATCGGCTCGAATCGCGCGAGCACTCGCATGCCCTCGGACTTAGCAGCGTCCACGAGCTCGCCGAAGAAGTCCCTACCCTCGAGGAACTTCGACCTTTGGAAGTAGGGCAGCTCGGTGGGGTAGTACGACACGGCACCCGCGGCGCTCAGAGTGATGCCATCCAGGCGCGCGCGCCCGAAGAACCGCCTCCATTCATCCACGTCAGCCGACTTCGGGTCATCCTCGACGAGGTTGATCTGAAGCCATCTCATGGGCTCGTCGTACCAGCTGCTCACAGGTGATCTCCTATTTCACGTAGACGAAGCGGAAGTCGGTAGAGAGTGGCTTGAACGCCATCGAGTTCACCTTCTCCGCGTCAAACGCCGCGATGCTGACCGCGAAGTAGAGCGGAGTGAACAGTTCGTCGTCATTGATAAGCGTGGCGAGCTGCTGCCAGATCTCCGTCGCCTCCGCGCTCTCCGGATCGATCGCGGCGAGCTGCGCCGTGAGCTCGTTGAACTCGGCGTTTTCGTATGCGCAGATATTCGGCACGGCATCGGGTCCGAGTTGGCGGGCGACGCGCTGGATGCCGAGAAGGGAGCTGCCGGTCATGACGGCATCCGTCTGCGGTCCGTAGAGCTGTTCCGCGTTCTCACCGACCTGAGGAGTCATCTCGATGCCGACCTCGGCCAGCTGTGCCTGGATGACCTCGGCGGCTCGCTCGCCGCCGCTGAGTGCATTGTTCCACCGGAGCCCGAATTCGATCGGCGATTCCTCCGCGGTCGCTGCCGCCGCCTCGGGGTCGTAGGGTGTGACCGCATCCGGATTGAAGTTCGGAGATCCCTCCGGGAACACCTGGTACGCGGGTACGCCGCCCGGAGCCACCGCTTGAATGATCTCTTCGCGATCGATTCCCTGGGCCACCGCCTTGCGCACATCGACTTCGTCGAATGGCGCCCGTGCCTTGCAGTAATTGATGTACCAGATGACATCGCTGGCGGTCGTCGCGACACCGATCTTCGGGTTGGGCTCGAAGCTCGCGAGTACGGTGCCGTCCGCACTGCGTGACATGTCGATGTCGCCTGCCGAGAGGGCCGTCACCATGGCCGGCCCGTCGAGAACCTGCTGGAACACGAGATTCTTGATCGGCCAACTCTCGACGTCCCAGTGGTCCTCGATGCGCTCGAGCTCGAGACGCTGGTTGGGGACGTAGTCGACCACCCGGTACGGCCCTGCTCCAATCGGTGCGGTGTCGAGTTCGGTCTCTCGAGCTCCGAACTGCGCGGGCGACGCGATCATCCCTTCTGCTCCATAGAGTGCCCGAACGAACTCTGCCGCGACGGGTCGCGCGAGTTGAATGGTCACCTCCGTATCGCTGTCGACGACCACGTCGGTGAGATCGCGAAGCACCGCGTTGAGCTCCCCGGAGTTCAGATCACGCATCCGGAGCAGATTTGCGCGAACGGCTTCACCATCCACCGGCGCACCGTCGGAGAATGTGGCATCGGGTTGGAGAACGAGATCGATCGTCTGTCCGTCGACCACGGTGTACTCGGAGGCAAGCCCCGGTTCGATCGTCCCGTCAGGGGTTCGGCGAAGCAACGTGTCGTAGATTGGCGCCAGCGGCGTCAGATAGAGCGAGCTTGTGGCATCGCCCGGATCGAGCGTGCGGTCCGTGAGATTCGCTCCGAAGACAAGCGTCCCGTCGCGGTTCGCCTCGGAGATGTCGAACTCCCCACTCGAATCGCCGGAATCCGTCGACGGTTCGCCGTTCGGCGACCCACCGGTGCACGCCGTCAGCGTTAGTGCAACGACGGCGAGCCCTACTGCCAGCCCACCAATGCGGCCAGATTTCATCATTGAATCCTCCACGCAGCTGATCAGTCATCGAGGGTTCGATCGTCTCTGATCAAGAATCGGTACGACCAATTGGCCGCTATGTGAATCTAAGCGCCCTCCGTAACTGTGTCAAGACCTTGGGGCGCCAGCCTCATTCTCCCTGTATTTCCGGCACCTATCAGCCTAATCCGACGCTGGCGCTTGACGACCAACGCATGAAGTCGTGATACTCGACAGGTCAGGTGGTTCAACCAGTGGAGCGAAGATGCCCGTAGATGACCTTGCCCCGATCGTGCGCAATTCGCTCGCGATCAACTGTTCGATCGTGTTCGGAACCGCAACGTGGGACGACGCGCTCCGCGCCGTCCGGGCAGCGGGATTTCACAAGGTGGAGTACTGGTGGCCGTTCCCGACGGCGGACCCAGAGTCGTCCGAAGTCGACCGATTCCTGCAGGCGATTGACGGTGCAGGCGTCGAATTGGTCGGGCTGAATCTGTTCGCCGGCGACATGTCGCGAGGCGAACGCGGAGTGCTGAGTCACCCTGATCGGGCTCACGAGTTTCGCCAGAGCGTCTCCGTCGCGCGACAGATCGCAGTAGCAACGGGCTGCGCGATCTTCAATGCGCTGTATGGGCTGCGCGACGCGCGCTTTTCGACGGATGCGCAGGACGCGCAAGCTACCGCGAACCTCCGATGGGCGGTCGCGGAGCTCGGTCCTGTCGGTGGAACCATCGTGCTCGAGCCACTGAGTGGAGTCGACGCTTATCCACTGAAGTCCGCTGCCGATGTCGTGAACATCATCGAAACGACAGGCCCGCTGGCAGGAGGAGCCCTCGGCCTACTCCTGGATGTGTACCACCTGAGCTCGAACGGCGACGATGTGGGTCAAGTGATCGATGGGTCCTACGATCTGATCGCGCACGTGCAGATCGCTGACGCTCCGGGCAGAGGGGCCCCGGGCACGGGAGGTCTTCCGCTCGGCTCGTGGCTGGCACAGCTGTCCGGGCTCGGCTACAGGGGCGAGACCGCCCTCGAGTACGCTCCGGTAGGCGATCCTGGCCTTGAGTTGCAGGGAGTCCTCCGGTGACCGCCGTCGCCTTCATCGGGCTCGGGGTGATGGGTTCCCCGATGGCATGCAATCTCGCACGCTCGGGCCACGAGGTCATCGGTTTCAACCGCTCGCCAGGCAAAGCCGCTGACCTTGTGGCCGCGGGTGGACGGGAAGCGAGTTCTCTCGAAGAAGCCGCGCGTCATGCCGAAGTCGTCATCACAATGCTGCCCGACTCGCCCGACGTGCTGGATGCCATCCTCACGCCGGATGGATTGCTAGATCACGTGGCGGCGGGCACACTGCTCATCGACATGAGTTCGATCCGCCCGGACGCCGCCCGACAGGTTTCGGTCGCAACGGCGCAACGAGGAGTCGCAGCGCTCGACGCCCCCGTGAGCGGAGGAGAGCAGGCTGCCATCGACGCAACCCTGTCGATCATGGTGGGCGGCGAGTCCTCGGACTTCGAACGAGCGAAGCCAATTCTCGAAGTCCTTGGCAAGACCATCGTGCACGTCGGTCCCTCGGGAGCCGGCCAAACCGTTAAGGCAGCGAATCAGCTCATCGTCGCGGCTGTCATCCAGGCCGTCTCGGAGGCTCTCGTCCTCGCGAGCGCGTACGGGGTCGACGAAGCGCGAGCTGTAGAGGTGCTGTCCGCAGGCCTTGCCGGAAATGCGGTTCTCGATCGGAAAGGGGCGGCGATGCTCGCCCGTGACTTCCGGCCCGGATTCCGCATCGATCTGCATCACAAGGACCTGGGCATCGTACTCGAATCCGCGCGAGCAGTCGGTGTCGCAACACCAGTCGGCGCGCTCGTGAGTGTGCTCATGGCGTCGGCGCGAGCGCAAGGGGACGGCCAGTTGGACCACAGCGCGCTCTTGCTGGGCGTGGAGCGAATGTCGGGGACGTCGCTATGACGGTACTGAACCGCCGATGAGGGCTTGAGCCAGGATCCTCGCCATACCAGAGGATCCCGGCTTCGGTCGTGCCGGTGTCGCCTCGCCGACGGGGGACTCCACGAACGCGATTCGCGCGTAGTCCGGTGACCAGCTCGGGATGTTCCTCATCCCAGGCCACCGAAGCGGGGCGAGTGAGGAAACTGAAGGACAAGGAGAGTGCCGAGAACACTTTCGGGAACGTCGCCACCTGGGAGCTCGCGTCCGCCCGCGACCGGCAGTCTGGCAGCCGCCTGAGATCTGATAGAACTGGGGAATGGCGGTCACGCGCGACGACGTTGCGAGGGTCGCGGGCGTGTCACCCGCGGTCGTGTCCTACGTCATCAACGACGGTCCGCGCGGCGTCGCACCCAAGACGCGGGATCGCGTGCTCAGCGCAATCGCGGAGCTGGGGTGGCGACCTGACGGCAACGCTCGCAACCTCCGCCGGGGACGACCCGACATCATCGGATTCGTCGTCCCTGACCTGACCTCGCCGTATGCGGCCGCGCTCACCCAGAACCTGACCGTCGCAGCTGGAGCGGCGGGAATACGGGTCGTCGTGGCAAGCAGTAGATGGTCGCTGGATCGTGAGCGCGAGGAGATCAGCCACCTACTGGACAGTCGAGTCGCGGGAATAGTCCTGATGAGTGTCGACCCCACGCAGGATTTCGACGTCCTTCACGATTCGGGTGTACCCGTCACGGTGATTGACAGACCACAGGTGGCTGCAGCGGGCACCTCAGCGTGTATCGAGCACCTCGCCGCCGACGGACGTAGCCGCATCGGTTTTGTCGGCGCGGCGAGCGGTGTCAGTGCGTCGGATCGCCGTCTCACCGCGTGGCGCACGCGACTTCGCGAACTCGGTCTCGAGCCCAAACCCGAAAATGTGATCCGCGGCCTGCCGGTTCATCAGGCCGCCGACCACGCTGCATCGGCCATCGCCGCCGGCGATCTCGACGTGGACGCGCTCTTCTTTGAGCACGACATGGTTGCACTGGCGTTCTTGCGTTCTGCTCACCTTCGCGACATTGTCGTACCGTCCCAGATAGCAGTCGTCAGCTACGAAGGCTCGTCAATAGTGGATTCTTCGTTCCCGAGCATCACTTCGCTCCGCCACCCGATCGCGCAGATCGCGGAGCGCGCAGTGCGTGACGCGTTGGATACCTCACATGGACTCGTCAAGCGGCTGAGCGACGACAACTTCGAGCTCGTCATTCGAGAGTCCTGCGGTCCCCACTCCGCTAAGCCCAACGAATGACGTCAGCATCCGCAGCTGGCACGAGGCGTCAGCGCCGCCGTCAAAGTGGCGTGGACCACGTCGAGCGGTTGCTCCACCAAGAGTCGGACCGCTTCGGTAGCCATTTGCTTCAGCGGCTGAGTGACGGCCGCCAGTGCGGGCACGATGTATTCGGAGAGGTCAGTTCCGTCGAGCGACACGATGGCGATATCGCTCGGGCATGACACGCCGCGACGATGCAATCCGCTGATTAGCCCGGCCGCCTGTACGTCCGAGGACACGACCAGGGCTGTGCAATCCACGGAATCCGCAACGGCTGCCCCGCCAGAATAACTGAATGGTGCCGACCAGCTTCTCGGCCCCGCGATTCCCGCCGCGGTCACGGCGTCGTACCAACCCAGTCTGCGTTCATCGAGGAAGGTGGACTCGGGCCCACCGATGAACCCGATCCGACGGTGCCCGTGGAGGAGAAGATGCTCCGTGGCCGAACGGGCCGAGTCGCGCATGTCGGTGTGAAGAGTGGAAACGGGCGAATCGTCTGGAGTGCGATCCAGCGCAACCACGGGAATCCTCAGGGTCACCAGATTGCTGAGGTCTGGTTCGGTGCTCGCTGACACGAGGATGAGCCCGTCGATGCGGCGCCGAGCCAAGCTCGTGACGTAGGCATGCTCACGCTTCTTACTGTCGGCGCTGTTGCATACGAGGACTGCATAGTCGCGTTCGAAGGCCGCGTTCTCGACGGCACGCGAGAGCTCGGCGAAGAAGGGGTTGGAGCTGTCGGGGATGACCAGACCGAGAGTCCGACTGCTCCCCATTCGCAGAGATCGTGCCCCCGCGTCGGGAGTGTATCCGAGTGTTCCCACGGCCTCGAGCACGCGAGCCCGCGCCCTGTCCGAGACAGGGCGCGGGCCGTCGTTGAGCACGTACGACACCACGGCGGGTGACACGCCGGCAAGGCGCGCCACGTCGTTGCGTGTGATCGACATCTGTCCCCGTATGCTCCGCCGATTTATCGTGCGCGCACACCGATCTCACTCTCAGATGCGGCCGAGACGTCGATCGATATCGGCCTCGGTGATGGCGTATGGGTGGGGCTCGACGTCGAAGACGGGCGTTGTGCTGGCATCCCGCGGAATGCCCAACCGATCGAACAAGATGGCGCGCGCTCTCTTGTCATTCTCGGACTCCTGGATCGCGTATCTGAGCACGCCGTCGATGATCTCCTGAGGGACGACCACGACGCCGTCTCCGTCCGCGACGACGAGGTCGTTCGGGCGGATGAGCTGCCCCCCGATCTCTACTGGCATGCTGTGCCCGCCCCACTCGACGCGGCCCTGATACATCGGCTGAACGACCCATCGTGACCAGATCGGCAGGTGCCTCGACTCAAGGTTCTCGTCCGAATCGCGAACGCCTCCGTTGGTCACGCAGCCCAGGGCGCCGCGCGCCGCCCAGATCATGGAGTCGGCCGAGCCGATCGCTGGAGTGGGTGTGCCGCTGGTATCGATCGCGAGAAAGCTCGTCTCATCGATCTGATCGCCGTAGTCGCGAGCCCATACGGTCTGGTACCAGTACTCGTATGCCCACTTGGTGTACTCCTCGGGCGTCGTATACGGGACACGTTGCTGCGTCGGGATGTGCCGCGAAGTCACGGCGAAGCCAGCGGCCTTCGTCCGCCACAGTGGCCGGATGTCCGGCGACACCGTGCCAACGTGGTGGTAGCCCATCCAGTCGAGTCCGTCACGGATGTCCGTGACTCTGAGATGCGAGACCGTCTCGAGGATCTCGGTCTTGCGTGCGCTCGAGAGCGTCATGTTCTTCCCTTTCACTTGAGGATTGTGTCGGCGGACAAGGTCTCTGCCGCTGCGCGCTCCATGTCGGACAGCTGAGCCACACGCCGGCGGAAGTCGGGGTCAGTGCTGAAGGTGGCCGACAGGAATGCGAGCAGAACCTCCTCGGCGATCTTCTGGCCCACGATCCATGCTCCGAGGCAGGCCACGTTCACGTCATCGTGTTCGACACCCTGTCGCGCCACATACGTGTCGTGGATGACGGCGGCGCGGACGCCCGGCACCTTGTTGGCCGCGATGGCCGCTCCGACACCCGTGCCGCAGACGAGCACGCCCCGGTCCGCTTCGCCGGCGACGACGAGGTCGGTGACTGACTGCGTCATGAGGGGGAAGTCGACGGGGCTGTCATCGACGGTGCCGACGTCAATGACGTCGTGACCCAGCCGTCGCAGGAGTTCTGCCACGAATGGCTTCAGTGCAAACCCCGCGTGGTCGTTCGAGAGTGCGATGCGCATTCGCCTATCCCTTCAGTCCTGATGTGGCGATTCCTTCGACGAGCAGTCTCTGGAAGGAGATGAATATGCCGAGCACCGGTAGTAGTGAAATCACCGACATCGCGAACAGCGCCCCGAAGGCGGAGGTCGCACTCGTGTCGATGAAAGCGCGCAACGCAAGCGGCACGGTGTAGAGCTCGGTGTTCGTGAGGTAGATCAAAGGCGTGAAGAAGTCGTTCCAGCTGTAGATGAACGTGAAGATCGCGGTTGTCGCGAGCGCCGGCTTGGCGAGCGGCAGGATGATCTGAAAGAAGATGCGCAGATGTCCACACCCGTCGATCCGCGCAGCCTCATCGAGTTCGCGGGGGATTGCGCGGAAGAATTGGACGAGCAGGAACACGAAGAACGCGTCAGTGGCCAGAATCTTCGGCACGATGAACGGCAGGTAGGTGTTGATCCAGTCCAGTTCCCGAAAGAGGATGTACTGCGGGATGAGGACCACGTGAGTGGGCAGCATCAGCGTCCCGAGCATGATTGCGAACCAGAACCGCTTGAACCGGAAGTTGATGCGCGCGAAGGCGTAGGCCGTCAGCGAGCAGGCGATGAGGTTCGCGGCGACGCACGCGACGGCGATGAGCGTCGAGTTCAGGATGAATCGCCAGAATCCCACGTCGCCGATGCCGGCCCATCCGTCAACGTAGCCGTCCAGGGTGAAGTACTCGCCGGGCCAGAGTCCCGGATCCGTGATCTGGCTGTCGTCCCGGAAGGATGCCCCGACCATCCATGCGAGGGGGTAGAACATCATCGATGCCATCGCGATAAGCAGCAGGTGACGAGCGAACTGCTTCCCTCCCGCCGCAGTCAGCTTCCTGCGCCGGTCGCCGCCTGAGGTGCTGTCGGGAAGCAGCTCCTGGAGCGGCCTGGGGACCGACGTGTTGAGCGTTGTCATCATTCGTCTCCGTAGTGAACGACGCGCCGGCTGAGACCGAACAGGAGGGCAGCGACCGCGGCGCTCAGGATGAGAAGGAACCATCCGAGGGCCGAGGCGTATCCCATGTCGAAGTCGACGAAGCCGCGCTGATAGAGGTAGAGGGTGTAGAAGAGCGTCGAGTCGGCCGGTCCTCCTGTGCCGTTGCTGACGATGTAAGCGCTGTTGAACGCTTGGAACGCCGCCACGATGTTCATGAGGACGTTGAAGAAGATGACCGGGCTGAGCATCGGGAGCGTGATCGAGAAGAACTTGCGGATCCCGTTGGCGCCGTCCATCGTCGCCGCTTCGTACAGTTCGGCCGGAATGCCCCGGATGCCCGCAAGGTAGATGATCATCGCGGCGCCGAACTGCCAGACGTTCAGGATGATCAACGTGCTCAGCGCCGTGGACGGCGTCCCGATCCACGATGTCGTCGCGTCCACGCCGAACACCCTCAGCACCTGGTTCACCAGCCCATCACCGGAAAACAGGAACCTCCAGAGGATGGCGATCGCGACACTGCCACCGATGAGCGAGGGAATGTAAAAGACCGCTCGGTAGACAGTGAGCCCGCGGACGCCCTTGTTCAGGATGTTCGCCAGGAACAGGGCGAAGACCTGCACGAGCGGCACAGACACCAGGAGGTACGTCACCGTGACCGCCAGTGACGCCCAGAACCGTGGATCGTCGGTGAACATGCGGACGTAGTTCTCTGGGCCGACCCACTCCGGATCGCCTAGCAGCGAGTAGTCGGTGAATGACAGGTAGAGCGATACGACTACAGGCCCACCGATGATGGCGAGGAATCCGAGGAACCACGGAGTCATGAAGGCGTATCCGGCCAGATTGTCGCGTCGGCCGCGACTTATCCTTCGGCGCCCTCGAGACGGCTGGATGATGGCGATCGTGTCGACTCGGTCGACTGTGCTGTTCACCGCGATCCTCCTATCGCCGTCGGTTTCACTTCGCCGCGGCCTGTGCGGCAGATACGAAAGTGTCCACGGCCTGGTCGACGGTCGTCTGACCGAACACCAACGCCTCGTACGTGCGCCGCAGCTCGGCAGTCAGCGCACCGGTGCCGCCGGGCGTGGGGGACGACGCAAAGTCACCGGCCTCCGCCAACTCCTGGAAGAGCGTGATCGACTTCTTCACGCTTTCGGGAGTCGCGCTGTCCGACAGCAGCGCTTCCTGCGCAGCAGCGCTCGTGACGATGCCGTTGTCGGACTGGAACGCGATGGCCGCATCGACATTGTTCGTGAAGTCATCCACGAATGCGGCCGTGGTGCCGATGTTGTCGCACTCGGTCGGGATCGAGATGCCATTCGCGCCGAGAACGTTCCCTGACAACTCCTCCGATTCCGCCGGCATCGACACCGCAGGGACCGCGGATGCCGTCCCCGCCGCCGCAAGCGCCTGCTCGGTGAGATAGAGCTGCGGGATATCCTTCGAAGCGCTGGCCGCCTTGCCCGTACCCAGGGGACGCTCGTTGATGCCGAGGTACTGTTCAGGGATCACGTCGCCTGGAACGACGACTCCTTCTTCAGTCAGGTCGAGCCAGAACTGGAAATACTCGGCGAGCAGCTCCTCGTCGAAGGCGATCCCATCTTCTCCGTACATCGTCTCGCCGTGTCCCAGCACCCAGGACTGCAGCGTGAACATGAGGCCGCCCTCGTTCTCACCCGCGTAGACGCCGTCGGGCAGTCCCTCCTGCACCGTACGAAGCCAATCGCCGTACTCATCCCAGGTGAAGTCGCTGGACGGCGCCTCGGCGCCAGAGCTCGCGACGAGCGACTCGTTGTATCCGAGCACGCGAACGAACGCGCCGGTGGGGATCATGAACTGCTCTCCGTCGATCTGACCGAGCTCGAGGACGCCGGGGTCGATGTCGTCCACCCCGATCGAGCCGGACTCGATGAGGTCGTCGAGTGCACGGAACACACCGCCCTCTGCGTACGGCGCGTAGAAGGTGTCCTGCACAGCAGTCGCGCAGTCCAGGTCACCGGCGGCAGCTCGGACGGTCATCCGCTCGACATATGCGGCATACTCGGCCGACACGCCTTCGACGGTCGCATCGGGATGGCCGGCTTCGAAGATGTCGATGACGGCGTCGACCTTCTCGGCGCGGGTGGGCGGCCCCCAGAAACTGTAGGTGATGGAACCGTCGACCTCTTCGCTGACGGTTTCGTCTGCAGAGGATCCGCACCCCGCCAGGGCGATGGATCCGACGGCCAGCAACCCGGCGGTCAGGTAGAGCGAGCGCTTCTTCTTGATCATGTTCTTCTCTCCTTTGAGTGCACTGCGTGAATTGCGGGGGCGACGCTCAGCGAGCAACCGCGCGGTGGCCCGACCGGGTTGGCTGGGCACCGATGTATGCGACCGCTCGGGCCGCTGCTTCGGAGGCCGACTGCATAGCGGCCTCGATATCTGATCTCGCGGCGAGGAAAGCCGCGAGGGTTCCGACGTACACATCACCGGCGCCCGTGGTGTCCACCACGTCGTCGACAGCCGATGCGGAGACGTGTCGAACGACTCCTGCCGGTTCAGCCAGGACCGACCCGTGCTCTCCGAGGGTCACGATGGACGTTGTGCCCGTCAGGGAGCTGACGGCGTGAGCGAGCGCCGGAGCGTCCAGGTGGTCGCGGCCGGTCAGCATCCGGGCCTCGGTCTCGTTGACGATGAGAAGGTCGACGGCCGAGATCGTCTCGGAGGGGAGCCGGACGAACGGCGCGAGATTGAGGACGATTGTGGCCCGTGCACGCGTCGCCGCATCCACGACCGCGATGACCGCGTCGGAGGCGATCTCGCACTGCAGCACAATGATGTCGTCTCGGTCGATGTGGAGACTTGCATCGATCCCGACCTGGGTGCCGGCCCCTGCGACAACGACGATGGCGTTGCGCCCGTCGTCGTCGACGATCACCGTCGCACGACCTGTCGGCTGGTCAACGCGGCGTACATGTTCCAGACTCACGCCCCACGCAGATAGGTCAGCGAGGACCAAGTCGCCGGCCGCATCATTGCCAACGGCGCTCACGAAGACTGTTCGCGCACCCGCCCGCGCGGCCGCCGCCGCCTGGTTCGCTCCCTTTCCGCCAAGAGACTCGGTCAACGCCGATGCGAGGATCGTTTCGCCGGGAACCGGGATGCAACTCACTCGCACGATGGCGTCATAGTTGGCCGAACCAACGACGACTACGCGCCGGGACTTCTCTGTCCCCATCTCGTCCCCAATCAACTCGTGTAGATCCAGTATCTACACGAGTTGACAAGCTGTCAAGGGTGCGGTCGCGAACTTGTCTCAACGGCGCTGTCCACGACCTGCGGACAGCGCAATCGCACAGCGTCGCCGGCCGTGGCGGCGCTGGTCGCCTCCGCGCCGCAACTAGAACGATGGCTCCGGGTGCAGCGCTCCGACCCGGGCCGCGCTGCGCCGCCCACAGGACGTCGAGTTCCTCGAGGACCTCGCCAGGCGAAGCGAACACAGGTCTTCACCAGGCGTTGAGGCCCGCTAAACGGACTTCATCCGACTCGACGCGCTCTCCGTTGTGGCGGTGAGACACCCGAAGAGCACACCTTCAGCGGGTGAACACCTTGCCAGGGTTGAGGATCCCGTTCGGGTCGAAGACGCGGGTGATCTCACGCTGAAGCCGCCATTGGTCTTCACCGAGTTCGTCCGTCAGCCACCGACGCTTGAGCACGCCGACGCCGTGCTCGCCCGTTAGAGTTCCGCCGAGACGGAGTGCCGCCCGGAACAGATCGTCAGCGGCAGCCCAGATGTGCGCTGGCGCTTCGACCACACCGAACTCGTCAGGCTCCGCGTCGAAGATGAACGTCGGATGCAGATTCCCGTCGCCAGCGTGGGCGACCGTGGGAATGGAGACGTGGTGTTCCCGCTCGACCCGCGCAATCTCGTCAAACATGTCTGGCAGCGCGCTCCGAGGAACGGAGACATCCTCGATTAGTGTCGTGCCGAGTTGCTGGAGAGCTGGTTGCATCGAGCGACGGAGCGCAAGCAGTCGTTCACCCTCGATCGGGTCGGCGGTGACCAAGACTGAGCCGCCCGCTGCCTGCAATACCTGGGCGATAGCATTCGCCTCTGCCTCGGCAGCAGATCCATCGGTCTGGATGGTCAATTGCGATGCACCCGCGGCGGGCGGTGTCAAGGCGAGCAGTCGATGCACCGCAGAGAGTGACACCGAGTCCATCAACTCCATGATCGCTGGCTGCACCCCCGACGCCGTGACCGCTGCCGAAGCTTCCGCGGCGGTGCGCACGTCGGCGAAGGTCGCCGAGATCGTGCACGCGTTGCCCGGCACCAGACGCCTTAGCTTCAGCGTCGCCCCGACGACAACGCCCAGAGTCCCCTCGGAGCCGATGACCAGCGCCGTGAGATCGAGACCGGTCACCCCCTTCACCGTGCGGTGACCGAGTTTCAGCAGGGTGCCATCAGCGAGCACGAGATCGACGCCGAGCACAGCGTCGCGGACAACGCCGTACTTCGCGCAAAGGAGTCCGCCCGCGCCAGTCGCGATGTTGCCGCCGATCGTCGAGATAGCCCGGCTCGCGGGATCGGGGGCCCACCACAGACCAAGCGGTGACAGCGCATCGTTAAGGTCAGCGTTGATGACGCCCGGCTCGACGACCGCGAGTAGGTCGTCTGGCCGCACCTCAAGGATTCGGTTCATCGCCCGCACCGAGAGGGCGATCTCTCCTTCTCCCGCGTTGGCGCCACCCGCGAGTCCAGTTCCAGCACCGCGGGTGACGACGGGCGTACGCGTCTCGTTTGCGATCCGCAAGGTCTCCTGCACGTCGCCGATGGACCTTGCATGTACGACGGCGAGCGGCGCGGCGCTCGCCACAAAGCCTGACATGTCAGCACGGGCATGTGCGAGCGATGTCGGCGAAGTGTCTACCCGATCACCGAGGGCACCGCGCAAGCTCCCGAGCACATCCTCCGACGAAGGCAAAGTGGACATCATCATCTCCATTGAGGTCGCAGGATCCTGCTCACGACGCAAGTCAGGGCCTCGCAGCCGACCCGCGTTCAGCGAAAGCTGGCGAAAGCGAGGCTTTCGTGTTCGCGACCGCAGCGTCGCCGCATTACTTACCGATTAATCAGTTATTCTGTCAGGAGTACATGCAGCCGCGCAAATACGACTGCCTGGTCGCTCTGAGGCACGTCTTGCCGAGGACAAGTACACCGTCGAGCGGTCTCAACCTCGAAGGTCACCAGAGACCACCTCCTCGCATGGCCTACCTCGTGACAACGGAGCGCGTTTCGACGCGTACGCGATCGCGGGAGAACGAGGGTCGATGACGATCCAGGTCAACGGAGCGGGAGCGCGCCTCGTCCAACTGGACGACCTTGTCGTCGTGATGTCCTTCGCCGACCTCGAGGCAAAGGAGCCGGCTGGCCACATGCCCGTCGTCATCGAGCTTGGGAACTGACTTCGTCTCGAAGCGAAAGACTCGAGCACGGCGGCCTCGGCAGGCGCGTCGGCGGGTCAGAGGTTGATCATGTGGCCGGCGAGGCCGTGGAAGGCCTCCTGCACGGCCTCCGACAGCGTCGGGTGCGTGTGGACGTTGCGCGCCGCCTCGAGAGCGGTGAGGTCCCACTTCTGCGCGAGCGTGAGCTCGGGCAGAAGCTCCGAGACGTCCGGGCCGATGAGGTGGCCGCCGAGCAGCTCGAGGTGCTCGCCGTCGGCGATGAGCTTGACGAAGCCGATGGGCTCGCCCAGGCCGTTCGCCTTGCCGTTCGCCGAGAACGGGAACTTCGCGACCTTCACGTCGTAGCCGGCGTCGCGAGCCTGCTGCTCGGTCAGGCCGAACGAGGCCACCTGCGGCGAGCAGAACGTCGCGCGCGGCATCATGCGGTAGTCGCCGAGCGTCATGGTCTCGGCCTTGCCGATGGTCTCGGCGGCGACGACGCCCTGCGCCTCGGCCACGTGCGCGAGCTGCAGCTTCGCGGTGACGTCGCCGATCGCGTAGATGTGCGGCACGTTGGTGCGCATGTGGTCGTCGATGTCGATGGCACCGCGGTCGGTCAGCTTCACGCCGGTGTTCTCGAGACCGAAGCCCTCGACGTTGGCGGCGAAGCCGATCGACATCATGACCTTGTCGGCGTCGATCGAGCCCTGGGTGCCGTCCTTGGCGGTGTAGGTCACGGTGACCTTGTCGCCCTGGTCGGTGACCGTCTCGACCTTGGTCGAGGTGAGGATGTCGACGCCGTAGTTCTTGTACTGGCGGGCGATCTCCTTCGAGACGTCCGCGTCCTCGTTCGGCAGTGCGCGGTCGAGGAACTCGATGATCGTGACCTTGACGCCGTAGTTCACCATCACGAAGGCGAACTCCATGCCGATGGCGCCGGCGCCGACGATGACGATCGACTGGGGCAGGTCGCGGGCGAGGATCTGCTCTTCGTACGTCACGACGTTGCCGCCGAGCTGCACGCCCGGGAGCAGACGCACCTTCGAGCCGGTCGAGATGATCGCGTTGTCGAAGGTGACGCGCTCGGTCGTGCCGTCGGCCTTCTTGACGTCGATCGTGTTCGCGTCGACGAACGACCCGCGACCTTCGTACTCGTCGACCTTGTTCTTCTTCATCAGGTAGTGGATGCCCTTGACGTGGGTCTCCGCCACCTTGCGGCTGCGGTCCCACGCGACTCCGAAGTCGAAGTGGACGTCACCCGAGATGCCGAACAGGTCGGCCTTGTGGTGGAACTGGTGCGCGAGGTCGGCGTTCTTGAGGAGAGCCTTCGAGGGGATGCAGCCGACGTTGAGGCACACACCGCCCCAGTACTTCTCTTCGATGATGGCGACCTTGAGGCCGAGCTGCGAAGCGCGGACGGCTGCGACGTAGCCGCCGGGCCCCGCGCCGAGGATGGCGACGTCGTAATGAGGCATGGTGAGGCTCCCGTGCTTGGGTGTGGGCATCTCTGACGTGGCTCAGACCGGCAGGTCGCTGAGCTGGCGGCGCATATCGATCAGGTCTCGCGCATGAGCGTCAAGTCGCATGTCTTCGTCGCTGCGCAGGTCCAGCGGGCGTGGCTGATCGGCGCCCTGGTGCTCCGCACGAGAATTGAAAATGCTCATGCAGACGGTGGTGAGCTCGAGGTGGTCTGGCGACTCTGCCGGTGCAGATGAGACACGGGTTGCTATGTGCATGCCACCTTCCGCGTCTACATGCAACAGACGCGCATCGAGTTCCACGACGTGGCCGATCCGTATGGGCCGGAGGAAGTGGATGCCGCCCGAGTAGACCGCCGACGCCGAGGTGGACGACCAACGAGCCGCCACTGTGAATGCGGCCTCGTCGATCCACTTCATCACCGTCCCACCGTGCGCATTCCCGCCCCAGTTGGCGTCGCTGGGTGTCGCGAGGAAACGAAGGCGCGAGCGGGGTGTGGTCCCTCGGTCCGAGTAGTTCTGAGCGAGCATGGCGTCTCGAATCACGCGGCGCGCTTCGAGCCGATCTCGGGCACCCTCATTGAGCAGGCGCTCCCGCTCGTCGTGCGGCGTCCACTGCGGGATCGCGCGCGGACGGCGGCTCTCATCGAGTGCGACGAAGACGAGCAAGCAGTCCAGCGCCGGCCGGTAGACGCCGTCGGTGAGGTCCGCGGATGCGACCGTCACCAGCACCTGCATGCTGGTGCGCCCCGTGTGGATGACCTGCGCGGTTAGCTGGACCAGCTGCCCCGGCGCGACCGGGCGGGCGAACCGCACATTGCCGACGTAGGCCGTCACGCAGTAACCGCCCGCCCAGCCGACGGCGCATGCGTACCCGACCTTGTCGATCCACTCGAGGATGCGGCCGGGAGCTACGGACCTACCGTCGAGGGCGGTGTCCTGAGGGGACGCGAGGATGCGGAGCGTGGACGCGTCGGGGCCAACTCGTTCTCGCCCGAACGTGCTGGAGTCGCTCATCGTCATCGGCCGGTGAATGTCGGGGTCCGCTTGCTCTGGAACGCGGCGAACCCTTCGCGGTAGTCATCTGTGTCACACAAGGCCGCTTGCGCGGCATTCTCATCTTCCATCGATGCCCACAAGCCGAGCCGCCGATCGCGCAGCGCCGCAACGAGGGTCTTGCTGGCGCGGAATGCAGCTGTCGCGCCGGCGGCGGCCCGCCGCGCTGCGTCAACTGTTGCCGCAGCGAGCTCCTCGTCCGGCAGGACTCGCGAGAAGAGTCCGCTCTGAACTGCTTCGGTGCCGGACATGAGCCGGCCGGTGTAGATCAGGTCGAGTGTCTTGTGGGGGCCCAGCCGCTCGAAGAAGAGCGCGTGCCCACCAGAGTCCAGGGTGGCGCCCAGCGCGGCGAACGGTGACCCGATCTTTGCGGACTCGGCGACATAGACGACGTCGCTTGCGATGAGCAGGCCAAGTCCCACGCCAAGGCATGCTCCGTGCGCGGATGCGAAGGTCGGCGCCGGGAACTCGGACATCTGCTTGAGCAGGGGGGTGACCAGTCCTCCGAGATAGGCGAGCACGTCGTCGTCCTGAGGGTCGACTCCCGAGATGTCTCTGCCGGCGCAGAACGCGCGGCCTTCTCCGCGGAGAACGAGCGCGCGCGCCTGCGCACTCGCGGCTTCGGCGTAGGCGGAGCCCAGTTCTTTCAACGCGCTCTCGTCCAGCGCGTTGAGCTTCTGCGGGTTGTTGAGCGTGACGTGGGCAACACCATCGTCGTCGATCAGCAGGTCGATCACGGTTTCTCCTAGACGTCGTAGTCGACGGTGACCTTGTCAGAGGTGGGGTGTGACTGGCAGGTGAGCACGTAGCCGCGCTCGAGTTCGTCCGGTTCGAGAGCGTAGTTCTCGGTCATGTTCACCGATCCGGCTACAACGCGGGCGCGACAGGTTCCGCAGACGCCGCCGGCGCAAGCGAAGGGGACATCGGGTCGCACACGGAGTGCGGCGTTCAGGATCGACTCGCGTGCACTCACCGGACTTTGCACGCTGCCCGACTGACCGTCCAGCGTGAAGTCGATGGTGAACACCGGCTCGTCCGCGCGGACCACGACGGGGCGGCCGTCGTTACCTTCCGGCCGGTTGTTCTCGCCCGTGGTGAACAGCTCGTAGCGGACATGCTCCCTGGCGATGCCGATGTCTTCGAGCGTGTCTCGACAGAGTTGGACGAGGTCGAACGGACCGCAGAGGAACCACTCGTCCACCGTCTCCGGAAGCACAAGATGCTCGAGAATGGTCCGGAGTTTCTCCTCGTCGATCCGTCCAGAGAGAACCGGCGCAGATCGTTGCTCGCGCGAAAGCACGTGGTGTACTGCGATTCGGGTGGGGTACCGATCTTTCAGATCGGAAAGGTCGTCCAGGAACATGACATCGAGGGTCGACCGGTTGGTATAGACGAGAGTGAACCGCGAACTGGCCGACCGGGCCAGAACCGTCGAGGCCAGCGCCATCATCGGCGTGATCCCAGAACCTGCCGCGATACCGACGACGTGCGCATCGTCAAGCGCATCGAGAGACGAGGTGAAAGTCCCCTGCGGACTCATCACATCGAGCGTTTCCCCGACCTGCAGTTCAGTCTGCGCCCACGTGGAGAACATTCCTCCGAGATCTCGCTTGATAGCAACGCTGATGGAACCTGGTGCTGGGGGACGGCACAGCGAATACGAGCGGCGAATCTCCTTCCCGTCCAACCGCGCGCGAAGCGCAACGTATTGGCCGGGAAGGTAGTGATAGTCCTCGTGCAGTTTGGCTGGAACCTGGAAGGTCACTTCGACGGAGTCCGCGGTGAGTGGACGTACTTCGGAGACCTTCAGTGGGTGGAATCTGGCGCGCTTGCGCGCCTTCGCGGTCGGCCCGCCTACAGCACTATTGAGGAACGCCTCCGCGATCTCCTCAGCGGTCTCCGAGGTGGCCGACGAGCCGATGTTCGTTGCGGGCATCAATGCACCTTGAAATGATCGAAGGGCTCGAGACAGGCGCGGCACTCGTACAGCGCCTTGCAGGATGTCGAGCCAAAGCGGGAAACTTCGCGAGTATTGAGCGATCCGCATCGCGGACAGCGGACGCCGAGCTCCAACTTGATAGGTCCAACGGGGCGCGAGCCCGTCGGCGGAGCGATCCCGTACTCGATCAGCTTCCGCTTGCCGTCCTCGCTCATCCAGTCGGTCGTCCATGCCGGACTCAGCGTCATGTGGACGTCGACGTCGTCGTAGCCGGCGGCAGTGAGGGCGAGCGTGACATCGTCACGAATGGTGCCCATCGCGGGACACCCGGAGTAGGTCGGGGTGATGGTGACGACAACGTGGTCATCCTGCACCGCGACGTCGCGGAGGATACCTAGGTCCTCAATCGTTAAGACAGGAACCTCCGGGTCGCACACCGCGGCGGCGATCTCCCACGCCCGCTGCGAGGCATCCGCGACCGTCACCATGTCGCACCTGGGTGCGCACGGGCAAGACTCTGCATCTCGGCGAGGATGTAGCCGAGGGTCGCGAAATGCTTACCGTGGCGTCCCCCAGCCATCGAGGGTTGAACGACAGGAAGGTCGAGCTCCGCTTCGGCGAACACGGCCGCGATGACGTCGTCGAACCCGGCGCGCAACGACGACGGCCGCACGGCGACGCCATCAAGCTTGTCGATCAGAGGATCGTCGCGAAAGACTTCATCAACATACGGCCACACCTCACCGAATGCTCGGATGATGCGTCGGCGCGATTCGTCGGTGCCACCAGCAAGGCGAAGCGTCCACTGGACAGCGTGATCCCGGTGGTATTCAACTTCCTTGACGGACTTCGCGGCGATCGCGGCGAGCGTCTCGTCGGATGAGTGCTGAAGCGCGGTGTACAGCTCGTACTGGTAGACGGAGGCAACCAGTTGTCGTGCGATCGTCTGCGCGAAATCGCCGTTCGGCTGCTCAAACAGCCACGCACTGCGGAACTCCGGCTCATCGCGCAAGTAGGCGAGGTCGTCTTCGGAGCGGCCATCGGCTGAGCCGGCGTAGTGAAGAAGCGAGCGGGCATGACCGAGGATGTCCAGTGCGATGTTCCCGAGCGCGACGTCTTCCTCAAGTTCGGGCGCGCGCGCGATCCATCCGCCGAGCTGCTGCGACAGGATCAGCGCGTCGTCGCCGAGCCACAGCGCGTACTCCGCGACGTCGGCAGATGCGGCGGCACCGCCGGCACCCGCGAGTTCAGCGGAGAGCTGCACCGAATCGACGGTGACATCGCCATGAGGATCGAAGTCGGTGTCGACACTCATAGGTGAGGCACCCCCTCAGATGCCGTGTAGTAGACGGCGTGGCGGTAATTCTTGCCGGCGGGGCTCTCGAAGAACGCGCCCTTTGAGTCGGGGTCGCTCGTGGTGATCGCGTCCGCGGGCACGACCCACACGCTCGTGCCCTCGCCGCGCCGGGTGTAGAGGTCGCGTGCGTTGCGCAGGGCGAACTCGGCGTCGGGGGCGTGCAACGAGCCTGCGTGCACGTGGCTGAGCCCGCGGCTCGCGCGCACGAAAACCTCCCACAGCGGCCAGGACTCACGCTCGGAAGCGCCGGGAGTGGTCATGCTGCTACCGCCTTCAGGCTCTGCTTGCGGGCGTACTCCGCCGCCGCCTCGCGCACCCAGGCGCCCTCCTCGTGGGCGTTGCGGCGGTTCCGAAGACGCTCCGCATTCATCGGACCGCGCCCAGCAAGAACCTCGAAGAACTCAGTCCAGTCGATCTCACTGAAGTCGTACTGCTTGGTCTCCTCGTTCCAACGAAGGTTCGGATCCGGCAGCGTGACACCGAGCACCTCTGCCTGGGGCACCAGCATCCCGACGAACCGCTGCCGAAGCTCATCGTTCGAGAAGCGCTTGATCTTCCACGCCATCGACTGCGCCGAGTTCGGCGACTCGTCGTCAGGCGGCCCGAACATCATGAGCGACGGCCAGTACCACCGGTTCACGGCATCCTGCGCCATCTCCCGCTGCGCAGGCGTGCCCTTCATGAGCGACAGCAGGATCTCGAAGCCCTGCCGCTGGTGGAACGACTCCTCTTTGCACACGCGCACCATCGCGCGCCCGTACGGACCGTAGGACGCGCGGCACAGCGGCACCTGGTTGCAGATTGCGGCGCCGTCCACGAGCCAGCCGATCGCGCCCATGTCGGCCCACGTCGGCGTCGGGTAGTTGAAGATCGACGAGTACTTCGCCTTGCCGTCGATGAGCTGCTGCGTCATCTCATCACGGGTGATACCGAGGGTCTGCGCGGCGGAGTACAGGTAGAGGCCATGGCCGGCCTCATCCTGCACCTTGGCCATCAGGATCGCCTTGCGCTTGAGGCTCGGAGCGCGGCTGATCCAGTTGCCCTCGGGCTGCATGCCGATGATCTCGGAGTGCGCGTGCTGCGAGATCTGCCTGATCAGCGTCTTGCGGTAGGCGTCTGGCATCCAGTCCCGCGGCTCGATCCGCTGCTCAGCGGCAATCAACGCGTCGAATCGTTCCTGGTCGGCCACGTCGCCATTGAGCGTCGTGAGCGTGGGTGCTTCGGTCATCATCGACTCCTCATTTACAGACCGTTCGTTCAGTTAGTGTACCCTGGGCGCCGGTTGACACGCAACGTCAGTCGCCGCGGCCCCCTGCGGACGTGGCGTTGCCATCGATGACCTGGTTAGTGATCAGTGAGCGGCCACGGAACTCAGCGACGATGTCTCCGAGATCGTCGGAGACAGTCACGTCATATAGACCGTTGCGGCCGTTCACCAATCTCCGAATCGCGTGAGCCGTGAGGACCTGTCCGGCGCGGGTCGCCTTGAGGAAGGAGATGTCCGCGCCCGCGGCGACGGTCACCCTGTCGTCCTCATTGCACGCGATCGCGAACGCGGTGTCCGCCAGCGCGAAAACGTAGCCACCGTGCGTGATCTCGAATCCGTTGGTCATGTCTTCGCGGATCGTCATTGACACCACGGCCTCGCCGGGTTCGTCCAACTCGACCTGTACCCCCATCGCGATGGACGCACGGTCTCGCGTCATCATCCTCCGCGGCGACGTCATGCTCTGACCAGTTTCGACGTAGCGTCAGTCTGCGCATCGACCGTCTTGGCGACGAGCGTGAGCACGTCATACTGCGCGACGATCTCGTCTCGCTGGTTATGGATGACGGCGTCCCAGCGGACCTCGCCGTACTCGTCGGTCTCGCGAGGCGTGATCTGCTTCGCAGTCAGGGTGACGCGGATGTCGTCACCCGGTGAGACGGGCGTGAGGAAGCGAAGGTTCTCGAGACCGTAGTTGGCCAGCACGGGTCCGGGCTCCGGATCGACAAACAGTCCGGCTGCCCACGACACGAGGAGGTAACCGTGAGCGACTCTGCCGGGGAAGAAGGGGTTCGCGGTAGCGGCCTCTTCGTCCATGTGCGCGTAGAACGTGTCTCCGGTGGATTCGGCGAACTCTTCGATGTCGGCGAGTGTCACTTCACGCAGACCGGATCGCACCTGGTCGCCGATGCGCAACTCGGCCAGGGACTTCCGGAACGGGTGCTCACCCTCAGCATCGGTGGCGGCGCCGGAATGCCAGACGCCGGTGACGGCGGTGAGGATTTCGGGGGATCCCTGGACGGCAGTCCGCTGCATGTGGTGGAGGACCGCGCGGATTCCGCCCAGTTCCTCACCTCCGCCCGCGCGACCGGGGCCGCCGTGGACGAGGTGCGGCACGGGCGAGCCGTGTCCTGTCGAGGTGCGGGCGTTCTCGCGGCTCAGGAAGAGAATGCGGCCGTTGTAGGCGCCGATCGAGTTGATGAGCTCGACGGCAACGCGGGGATCGTTCGTGGCGACGCTCGTCACCAGAGAACCGCCGCCACGACCAACCAGCTCTGCCGCTTCATCCAATGTGTTGTAAGCCAGGACGCTGGCTACGGGGCCAAACGCCTCGACGTCGTGCACTGCTTCGGTCCGCGGGTCATCAAAGCCGATGAGGAGCGGTGCGATGAACGCGCCCGCCGGCGCGAGACCGACGGATCCATCCGACAAGGTGACCTCGGGAGCGTCCGTGGTGCCGAGAAGGACCTTGCCCCCGGCCGCCTGCAGCTTCGCAACTTGGCTGAGGACCTCGTCGCGCTGCTCCGTGGAGACCAGAGGCCCCATCGTGACGTTCTCTGCGTGGGGGTCACCGAGAACCACACGCTCAGCGATCTTCTGTCGCACTGCGTCCACGAGGGCGTCCACGCTCCCCGCGGGCACGATAGCCCGCCGGATCGCCGTGCACTTCTGCCCGGCTTTGGTCGTGAGTTCCACCAGCAGCTGCTTCACGTACGCGTCGAACTCGGGGGTGCCGGGCACGGCGTCCGGGCCGAGAACCGACGCGTTGATCGAATCTGTCTCGCGAGTGAAGCGGACCCCGTCAGGGCACTGCGCCTGAAGCTTCACCGCGGTGCTTGCGCTGCCGGTGAAAGCAACAAGATCGCCGAGGCGAAGGTTCTCGAACAGACCAGGAAGACTTCCCGACACCAACTGAAGAGAGCCGGCCGGGAGCAGCCCGGAATTCACCAGGATACGCACCCACGCCTCGGCGATGTACCCCGTCGGGGTAGCGGGCTTCACGATGGTGGGGACGCCGGCGAGGAAGGCCGGTGCGAACTTCTCCAACGCACCCCAGATCGGGAAGTTGAAGGCGTTGATCTGCACTGCGACACCGGGCAGCCGCGTGTAGACATGCTGCCCGAGGAAGGAACCGTCCTTCGACAGCGGCTCAGCAGTCCCGTCCACATATACCTGGGAGTTGGGAAGCTCCCGACGCCCTTTAGAGGAGTAGGTGAACAGCACGCCGATCCCACCATCCACGTCGCTGAGAGAGTCACGAACCGTGGCACCCGAGTGCTTGGAGAGGTCGTAAAGATCCTCCTTGTGGGCGCTCAGCGCGAGAGCGAACTGCTTGAGCAGCAGTGCACGCTGATGGAAAGTGAGCTCACCAAGGCTGCGCTGGCCGACTGTGCGCGCGTAATCGAGCGCGCCGACGAGATCGATGCCTTCGGAACTCACGTGGGCGATCACCTCGCCCGTCGATGCGTCGCGGACCTCGTTGGCACGAACGTCACCTTCCGGCGACCACCACTGTTCCTGCAGGTAGCTGGGGAGGATGTGGGACATCAGTCGCTCCATTCATAGAATCCGCGGCCGCTCTTGCGGCCAAGATGACCGGCGCCCACCATGCGCCGAAGCAGTTCCGGCGGGGCGAACCGCTCACCGAGCTTCGCGTGAAGCTCTTCGGCGATGCCGAGTCGTACGTCCAGACCGACGATGTCGGTGGTGCGAAGTGGTCCGGTGGGATGGCGGTATCCGCGCTCCATCGCCGTGTCAATGTCTGCGGCAGAGGCGACACCCTCCTCCACCATCCGAATGGCCTCGAGCGCCAGCGCGACGCCGAGCCTGCTGGAAGCGAAGCCCGGCGAATCGTTGACAACGACCGGAGCCTTGCCGAGCGCGGAAACCCATTCGCGGGCCGCGAGCGCAAGGTCGTCGGCCGTGGCGGAGCCGATCACGATCTCGACCAGTGTGGAGGCCGGCACAGGGTTGAAGAAGTGCAGTCCGAGGAACCGGTCAGGGCGAGCCAGAGCGGTGGCCAGATCGTCGATCGAGATGGAGGAGGTGTTGCTGGCAAGGGCGGCCCCAGGAGCGAGAACCGCCTCAGCGCGGCGGAGGGCGTCGATCTTTACTTCTCGATCCTCGAACACCGCCTCGATGACCAGGTCCGATTTGGCAACCTCGTCGTAATCGGTGGCGATGGCGAATGCGCCCTCTAGCGATTCAAGCGAGCGCTCGGTCGCCCCTTTGGAGACAGTGCGGTTCAGGCTGGCGAGGATCCGCTCGCCCGCTGCGTGGCCGGAGTCTGGATCGCGTTCGATAATGGTGACGCGAGATCCCGCGAGCACGAAAGCGTGTGCGATCCCAGCGCCCATGCGACCGCCGCCGATTACTCCGACACAAGCGGGAGCGGTCATGACTTTCTCCGTTCCAGGAACGCCGTCATCCGGCGATGCTTCTCGGGCGATTCGAACAACTCGGCCTGCAGCTCGAGCTCGATGCCCGGGTGTGAGCCGGCGGGTGCAAGAAGCGCCCGCTTCGTGTAGATGGTCGCCAGTGTGTCGTTGGCCGCGACGCGTTCCGCGATGGCCACTGCCGCCTCCATCAGTGTTTCGGGCGGGTGGATCGCGGAGAGCAGGCCCCAAGCGAGCGCATCTTCCGCACCGAGCACTCGGCCGGTGTAGAGCAATTCACTGGCGCGCGCTTCGCCGACGATCTCGGGGAGCCGCCAGGTGGCGCCGGCCGCGGCGATGATGCCCAGGCCCGTCTCGGGGTTCCCGATCTTCGTCGAGGGAGTACCGATGCGGATGTCCGCGGCGTACGCGAGTTCGGCGCCGCCGCCCAGGGCGTACCCTTCGACAGCTGCGATGACGGGCATCGGCAGCTGACGGATGCGGCGGAAGATCGTGGTGTTGATTCCGCGTCTGGCGTCCTCGGCGGTGCGGTCACGCAACTGCGCGATGTCGGCGCCGGACGCGAAGATCCCGCCCGCGCCTGCGAGGATCAGCACCCGCGGTGTGGCTTCCAGGTCGGCGCAGAGCTCGTGAAGCTGATCCACTAGCGCCTGGTCGATGGCATTGCGCACCTCCGGGCGGTTGAGCACCGCGACGACGTGACCCGGCGAGGGCTCGACGAGCAAAGAGTCAGGCATCGACGCGCTCGATGATCATTGCTGCGCCCTGGCCCACGCCCACGCACATCGTCGCCAGCCCGTAGCGCGCGTGCTCGCGCTCCATACGGCCGAGGAGCGTCACCAGCAGGCGGCAACCACTCGAGCCCAGCGGATGTCCGAGAGCGATCGCGCCGCCATCCACGTTGACGATTTCCGGGTCCAGGCCGAGCCGACGCATTGACGCGAGCGACTGTGTGGCGAACGCCTCGTTCAGCTCCACCGCTCCGATATCGCCGATGCTCAGACCGGCCTTAGCCAATGCCTTCTCGGTCGCAGGGACAGGTCCAAGTCCCATGATCTCCGGGGCGAGCGCGGCCGACGTGGATGTGACGATGCGTGCTCGCGGAACCAGACCGTAAGCCTCCACGGCTGAAGCGCTCGCGACGACCACTGCCGAGGCGCCGTCGTTGAGCGAGCTGGAATTGCCAGCAGTCACTACCGAACCGCCGGCGACGACAGGCCGCAGTCCGGCGAGCACCTCGAGCGAAGTGTCGCGGCGTGGCCCCTCATCCGTGTGTACCTCGCCCTTCGGCGTGTCGACGACGACGATCTCCTGCGCGAATCGGCCTGCGTCGATTGCGGCGATCGCGCGCTGATGACTCTGCATGGCGAACTTGTCGGCATCCTCCCGCGTCACGCCGTCAACACGCGCAACCTCTTCGGCGGTCTCGGGCATTGAGTAAGTCGCCTTGTCGCGCGCGATGAGGGTCTTGTTGGGGAATCGCCAACCGATCGACGTGTCGAAGGTCTCGCCCGGCTTGGCCCACGGACGCTCCGGTTTCGCCTGGACCCACGGGGCCCTCGTCATCGACTCGACGCCACCGGCGACCAGCAAGTCAGCATCGCCGGCACGAATCGCCTGTCCCGCCATGCCGACTGCGGACATACCCGAGGCACACAGCCGATTGACCGTGATTCCAGGAACCGTGTCCGGAAGGCCCGCGAGCAGCGCAGCCATGCGTGCCACATTCCGGTTATCCTCGCCAGCCTGGTTCGCCGCACCGAAGATGATCTCGTCGATCTTCTCTGCAGGGACCCCGGCCCGCTCGACCAGTTCGCGCACGACGAGCGCAGCAAGGTCATCCGGACGGACCGCGGAAAGGGCGCCGCCATAGCGACCGACCGGCGTACGCACGCCACCGACGAGAAACGCCTCGGACATCTTCATCCTCTCTGCTCGCCCAGGACCAGAGTTCCCAAACGATCGTTCAGTATTGTCTCAGACTTGCGCGGGATCGAGCAAGTCGGCTGCAGGGTTGAAGCGGCCTTGAGAAATGGGAGACTCGAATGATGAGTCAACAGGCGAGCACGCAGGCGGTCGAGCAGGTACGGCGTGGTCGTCCTGGATATGACCGCGACGAGGTACTTCGTGTCGCGGTGTCGCTCTTCAATGAGCACGGATACGACGCGACCTCGGTAGCGGATCTCGCGTCTCGACTTGGTCTCACCAAATCGGCGCTGTATCACCACTTCACGTCGAAGGAGGAGCTGCTCTCGATTGCGCTGGACTCCGCGCTGACCAGCCTTGAGGCTGTTCTCGACCAGGATGGCGCCCGTTCCGGATCCGCCTACGACCGGCTTCGTCATGTCATCTCGGGAGCTGTGGCCGTGTTGGTCAGCCATCTTCCCGAGGTGACGCTGTTGCTGCGTGTCCGGGGCAACAGCGACGTTGAGTTGAAGGCCCTCGAACGCCGACGCGTCTTCGACCACCACGTGACAGAGCTGGTTGCCGCGGCGCAATCCGAAGACGCCCTGCGCCGGGACATCGATGCCTCCACTGCCACTCGGCTGATATTCGGCATGCTGAACTCGGTGGTGGAGTGGTTCCGTCCGGGTGGCACGTCCGATAGCGGTCGCCTCGCACATGACCTTCTTGCGGTCGCCCTCGACGGCCTCCGAGCCCGCTGATCCAGCCAGCCGAACCGCGTGCGCGACGGCGCGTACGACCAGGCGGAACAGTTGCCGCGGGTCAACTCCGACTGGCATAGCCTTCCCCAGGGACTCTAACCCCCTGCGCGGAAGGCGGCGGTCCAATAGCCAGACCTTCAAAGGCGGGGGAAGAGCGAGGCTGGCCGCTCGATGGAATTGACGATGTGCCGGATGAACCCAGCGGCATAGCCGCCGTCGCACACACGGTGATCGAACACCAGCGAGATCTGCACAATCCGGCGAGCGACAATCGCTCCGTCGACGACCCAGGGTCGCTCGATCATGCGCCCCACTCCGAGAATTGCGACCTCGGGGTGGTTGATCACGGCCGCTGAGCCATCCACACCCAGTGACCCGTAGTTGTTGAGGGTGAAGGTGGAGCCGCGGAGCCGTTCTGGCGGAAGTTGACCTGCTTTCGCCTCCCCCGCGAGAGCCTTCAGCTGCGCATCGAGTTCAGCGACGGTCATGCGGCCAGCTGCCGGGATCACCGGCACAACCAGACCTCGGTCGGTGTCGGCGGCGACTCCGAGGTTGACACCGTCGTACCGGATGATCTCCTGGGCATCTTCCGTGAGGCGCGATGCGAGCAGCGGGTAGTCGGCGAGAGCGAGAAGCGTGAATCGAGCGAGCAGCGCGGTGAACGACGGTGGCTTCTGGCCCGTCTCCCCCACCATGAGCGCGCGCATCGTCCACAGGTCGGTTGCGTCGACGTCTACCCAGACGGTGGCTTCGGGAATCTCCGAACGACTGCGGGACATCTTGGCGCTGACGGCCCGTCGAAGCATTGACATCCGTTCCCGCCCCGCTTCAGCGGGCAGTTCGCCGACCGCTGGCTCGGAAGCGCTCTGACGAGCAGCGGATGGCGCTACACCCCTGCTCAGAGCGGGCGCATCAGCCGTCGCAACGCGCAGGATGTCGCCGCGTGTAAGCACTCCATCGGCGCTCGTGGGTTCGATGGATCCCAAGTCGACACCGAGATCGCGAGCCAGTCGGCGCAGCAGCGGAGACCGGACGGGGATGCGCGGCTTGGCAGTGGGTAGCTTCGCCGCTTCCTCCGAGACGGGTGTTGGCGCAGGAGGCGATTGGCCGTTCACGGGACGAGCGTTGTGCTTCGGGGCCCGTGCGCGCCGACGGACGGCGCCCGCTCCCGCGGACGTGCCGTAGCCGATGAGGACGTTGCCGGAGCCGGCCTGCTCCTCTTCCCTATACGCTTCGATCTCAACTTTCGCGGCAGGCTCGGTCTCAGCCGTGGTCGTTGCGGGTCCCTGAGACGCGGCGGGAGCGGCGGGTCCGGAGCCGTCGTCGACCTCGATCACAGGCTGGCCGACAGCGATGGTGTCGCCCGGAGCTCCGTGGAGCGCGACGACAACCCCGGGGAATGGGGACGGTAGCTCGACCACGCTCTTGGCAGTTTCCACCTCGGCGATGGCCTGGTCCAGGGCGATTGTGTCGCCGACGTTCACGAGCCACGAAACGAGTTCAGCCTCCGTTAGTCCCTCACCGAGGTCGGGCAGGCGGAAGACCCGTGCGGTAGCGGTCGCCATCAGTCGTCCTCCCAATTGAGCGTGTCGATCGCGTCGAGAATCCTGTCGACGTCGGGGAGGTAGAAGTGCTCGAGCTTCGGCGGGGCGAAAGGCACGTCGAAGCCGGTGACCCGCCGCACGGGCGCCTCTAGGAACTCGAAGCAGTGCTCGGACACTCGCGCGGCGAGTTCCGACGCGACCGAGACGTAGCCGGGAGCCTCCGACACGACGACTGCTCTCCCGGTCGACTGCACGGCGCGCATGATCGTCTCGTCGTCGCACGGTGCGAGCGAGCGGATGTCAACGACCTGAACGCTCCTGCCTTCTCCTTCCGCTACAGCGGCGGCGTCGAGGGCAATCGACACCGACGATCCGTAGGTGAGGATCGTGACGTCGGTGCCCGGGCGCGCGATCCGCGCGGTGCGGAGGTCGTCGATGCGAGTTGTGTCGACTTCGCCCTTCGACCAATACAGCTTCTTGGGCTCAAGGAAGACGACGGGGTCAGGGGACCGGACGGCAGCACGCAGCAGGCTGTATGCGTCCTGAGGGTTCGATGGAGCCACGACAGTCAGCCCGGCAGTGTGTGCGTAATACGCCTCGGACGAATCGCAGTGATGCTCAACACCTCCGATTCCACCTCCGAACGGGATGCGGATCACGATAGGCAGGCGGACGCGACCCTTCGTTCGGTTGGCGAGCTTGGCGACATGGCTGACTACCTGTTCGAACGCGGGGTAGGCGAACGCGTCGAACTGCATCTCGACTACGGGCCGCATGCCGTTCATGGCCATACCCACCGCGGTCCCGATGATGCCCGACTCGGCAAGCGGAGTGTCGAAGCAGCGGTCCTCGCCGAATCGGGCTGTGAGTCCGTCGGTGATCCGGAAGACACCGCCCAGGGCTCCCACGTCCTCGCCGAAGATCACAACCGACGGATCCAGCTCAAGCTCGTCGGCGAGTGCTCGGTTCAGGGCACCGGCCATGGTCATCGTCACGGGGGCCGGGGCCAGCGTCTCTGCGGGCGCAGTGTCGGTTAGCGTCATCTCACGCCTCCTGTCTGGCAAGCTCGTCCAGCACGATCTGGCGCTGGGCGACGAGCTGCGGGGTCGGTTCGGCGTATACGTACTCGAACAAGTCGTGGGGGTCTGGGATGCTTTCCGCGTTCATGGCGTCCCGGAGTGCGGCCGCCGTCTCCTCAGCGACCTTGGTGAACTCTTCCTCGACCTCCGCCGTCAGAAGACCCTCGCCACGCAGGTAGGCCTCCATGCGCAGGATGGGGTCGCGGGCGAGCCACGCCTTGACCTCGTCGCGCTCTCGGTACCGAGTGTCGTCGTCGGCGTTGGTGTGGGCCTGCATTCGGTACGTGTGTGCCTCGACGAGCGTGGGCCCTTCGCCGTTGCGAGCCCGCTGCACCGCTTCACCCAGAACAGCTAGCAGAGCAGCGAGGTCGTTTCCATCGACCCGCTCGCCTTGGATGCCGTAGCCGATGGCTTTGTGCGCAAGCGACGGAGCGGCGGTCTGACGGGCCAGCGGGACCGAGATCGCGAACTCGTTGTTCTGGACGAAGAAAACCACGGGCAACTTGAAGACGGCAGCGAAGTTAAGCGCCTCGTGGAAGTCGCCTTCGCTGGTAGCGCCGTCGCCACACATCGCCAAGACGATGCCGTCCTCGCCCCTCATCTTCGATGCGTGAGCCACGCCGACCCCGTGCAGCAGCTGAGTTGCCAAGGGTGTCGCCTGCGGTGCCACCTTGTGCTCGTAGGGGTCATACCCCGAATGCCAATCCCCTTTCAGCAGCACAAGCGTCTCGGCCGGAGAAACGCCCCTCGAGATGACGGTGACCGAGTCGCGATAGGTGGGGAACAGCCAGTCCTCTTCTCCGAGGACGAGAGCAGCAGCGACCTGACAGGCTTCCTGACCGTGCGACGACGGGTAAACCGCCAGCCGCCCCTGACGGACCAGGGCGTTGCACTGTTCGTTGATGCGGCGTCCGCGGACGAGCTCTCCGTACGCGGCCACAAGCGCGTCCGCGTCGGGCAGGGCGTAGCCGCGGCCAGCCTTCTTCTTGCCCTTGGCGTCGATGAGCTGGACGGGCGTGGCCCGCGGCAGCAGATCTTCGTTGATCGTCGTCACTTGGTCTCCCGTTTTTGCGCTAGACGTACTCCATCCAGCGTGCGCGAGACGTAGACCATCGCTGCTATCGAAGACGAAAACCAAGACAAATCTCGCTACTAGTGCGGAACAGATGGCATAGTGTCCAGATCAACGCACGCGAAGGGGTCAAGAAATGTCCATCAGCCTGGACACCGTCGATCGCGCCATCCTTCTGATCTTGAGGCGAGATGCAAGGACTTCCATCGCCGCTCTCGCGCACGAGGTCAACGTGTCCCGCGCAAGTGCGTACGCACGCGTCAAACGGATGACTGATGCTCACGTGATCGTGGGGTACGGAGTGCGCACTGATCCCGTCCTTGAGGGCAACCATTCCTCGGCCTACGTTGCACTCTCGGTGGACCAGTCGCAATGGCAGGACATCAGACGACGTTTGGTCGACCTGCCCGAGGTGGAACACGTCGCCCTCGTTGGCGGCGAGTTCGATGTGATGGTGCTCGTGCGAGCGCGCGACAACCGAGATCTACGGAGGGTCATCCTGGAACAGGTCCAGGGTGTGCCCGGCGTGAAGTCGTCAAGAACCTCGCTCATATTCGAGGACTTCGATGCACACGCGATACGCGAACCGCAGGTTGCGACGATCGAAGACCAGTAGGGTCTGCTCTCATGTCCCATCAGCTTTGGACCATCACCCTCGGTGAACTCGACCTGAAACTCGGGATTGAAGTCGTGTCCCAATCTCTCGAAGAGGTTGTCACCAGGATGCCCGTCTCTGGCAACACGCAGTCGCTGGGTCGCCTCCACGGCGGTGCCAGTGCAGCGCTCGCAGAGGCAACGGGCTCCTGGGCGGCGATGATCCACGCGAGCCGGTATGGCAAAGTCTGCGTCGGCGTCGATCTGAGTATCACCCACCACCGGGGCGCGCGTGACGGAACACTTGACGCACGCGCCACCCCCCTTTACGCGGGCAGCCGTATCGCGACGTTTGAGGTCGCGATCACCCACGGCCAGGCGGGAAGGATCGCGACCGCGAGAATCACAAACCTCCTGATCGATCCTGAATCGTGAGAAGCGGCGGCGCGACCGCCCATATCTCGCGATCCGCGATATCGAGCCGCAGGTACATCGGCGTCACCAACACCCCCTCCATTGCCCCCACAGATCCTCGCCCCTCCATCGCCGGTGCCATCATCGTCATAGGCGGAGGCAAAGCGACCCTCACCGTCACCGTGAGGAACGAAGCCTCGGCGCCGATCACGCTCACGATTCAGTCGGACTTTGGGTCGAAGTCGGCCGGACCGGTCGAAACGGGCAAGGGCACGAGCCACGCACTCGCCACGCGTGTCTCTTCACTCGCCGTCGGCACGATAACGGTGACCTCGTCCGGCACTGTCGGAGGCGAGCTACTCAGCGCCCAGCAATCGGCGTCATCTACGGCGCGTAACTGCTCACACGAGGACTGGAGGGCCGGCGACGCGGACCCTCCAGCCCTCACTGGTGCGACCCAAGACACGCAGACAGGGCCTCGATACGCCCGGGAGCAACGATGAGGCACGCAGGACGGCACGAAGTGCGCAAGCTGTCGCGCCTGGGCACCCCACCCACCAACGACAGACCCCGGAAATCCGGGGTCTTCGTCTGCAACAGCAGCGGGCCTGAACTCGCGACCTCACGCTTTGGTCTTAGAACTCGCCAATCGCCGTCCCCAGACGAAGGTACAGGTCAGTGACCGCTTCGTTGTTGACCCGGTACCTCACCCACACTCCACCGCGAGATTGGCCCTCGCTCATCGGAGGGTCGGCGATGACGAGTCCCGCGGTCTCCAGCTCGACAAGCCGGGGATGGATGGTGGTGGGGCCGAGTGCCAGGGCGTCGCAGATCGGCTTCATCGTGGTGTCCGGGTTGGCACGCACATAGCGCAGGATCGCGGCCTTGACGAGGTTGCCCAAGAGCGCGATGGGTTCTTCGGCCTCTTCGGAACCGGCGGGTTGCGCGAGTCGGGGCATGACGCCATTGTGCCGCGCCGACCAGGTGTCGGTCCAGCAATCCATCCCGTTTAGTTGTTTACTTCTAAACCATCTCGTTATACCGTATGGCTCATGTTCGGACACCACGCACCCATTCGATCAGCCAGACGGTCGATTGAACGCGTCGTGTCCCCCGAACGGCGGACAGACATCGGCCTGATGGCAGGTCTAAAATTCGGCGCTGGTGCTACCCTGCGAGCCCACTCCTCCCCAAGTGCATCTATGCGCGGAGTTATACACAATCTCCTGATTCTGGAGACCGCCGGTAGCGGGGTCGTGCGTAGACTGCGTGCACGGCGACCGTCCCCCAGCGCGTCCCGTCCGCGCACGGTTGCCGTCCTGAATGATCAGGAGGGCTGACTGGTGACGACGAACCGGACGTCAGGACGCCGCGGACTCGTGTGGGCCATCGTCGGCGGCCTCGTCCTCATCGCCGGTCTCGTGGCGATCGTTGTCAGTTCGCTCCTCGCACAGCCCGCGCCCGGTCCGACCGGAAGCGGCTCACCCCCGTCGAGCGACCCAACGTCGACCACGCCGCCGTCGACGCGTGACGTCGTCGACGCGTCGGTCGTGGATCAAGGCTGGCTTCCGGAGCCGATCGCGACGGACCGCGAGCTGTACATCCGCGCCGCCCTCGAAGCTGCGGCGACATTCGACACCACGAAGAGCACCCGAGAAGAATGGCTCGACTACCTCGACACCTGGTTCACCCCCGACACCCGCTACACCTCGGAAGCAGACCAGCAAGCCGCGATGGAGGCGTCCCAAGTCGAGTTCCGGACCGGCGTGGTTCTCCCCGAAGAGGAGTGGGGCTCTCTCGCAAGTGAAGACGGGCGTGTGGTCGCAACGACCACGGGTGAGGTCGTGTACGTGCCAGTGACGGACGACACGTCGGCTGACATGTCGATCGGCACGTCGGATGTGACGTTGACGTTCACCCGATCCGACGGCAGCGGCGGGGAAACGTCGTACGAAGAGCAGGTGCGGGTCAGCGTGCAGGTGCTGTGCGGTCCGGGGTCGGTGCCGACACCGGATTCCGCGCAGCAGGCGGGCGATTGCAAGGTGGTCCGCTACTTCACGGAGCCGTTGGAGCCCTGACATGGGAGCCCCGGTGATCGCCGCCGCCGCCCTCAACTCGAGGACTGGCCGGAAGATCCTGACAGGGGCCCTCCTCCTCACCACCGTCGTCGTCGTGCTGCTCCTGACCCCGCTCGTTGCGGTCCCCTTCGCTCTGGCCGGCAATGCCGCCACCACGATCCCGGCGAAGGTCGACGCCGCCCCCGCAGCGAGCGGGGAGTGGGGCTTCCCGCTGGCCGGCGGGTATTCGAAGGGCCGCGGATTCGGATACAACCCGGTGCAAGGCTGCAGCTACTGCTCCACGAACCACCAGGGCTACGACATGGCGCAGGGCTGCGGCGCCACCATCTACGCGGCAGGACCAGGTCGTGTGATCACCGCGGGGTCGTGGCAGGGCTACGGGAACGCGGTCCGCATCGATCACGGTGGCGAGCTCGTCACGCTCTACGGGCACATGCAATGGGGATCACTGCGCGTGTCGGTCGGCGACGAGGTCGCCGCGGGGACACCGCTGGGGGCGGAGGGCAACACCGGCAAGTCGTTCGGCTGCCATCTGCATTTCGAAGTTCAGAAGTCCGGAACTCCGGTAGATCCGGAGCCGTTCATGGCCGGCCACGGCCTGCAGCTGAAGTAGCAACTAGCAAGGAGTATCCCCATGCGCACACATATCGTTCCGGGTGATGTCGACGTTCCCGACATCCAACCGGACTTCTCCGCCCCGTTCTTCCAAGGCTTCCAGGTCGTCGCGTCCTACATCCTGGCCGGCGCGATGCTGGTGGTGCTGATCATGTTGATCATCGCGGGCGCTGCGCTGGCGTTCCGCGGCCTGGCGAACGATCGGGTGCGGACGTGGGCGGGCGAGAACATCCTGTGGATCTTCATCGCCGCCGCCGTGCTCGGCGCCGCATCTGGGCTGTTCGCCTGGTTCGTGAACTTCGACTTCGGATTCTGATGAACCTCCGGTGGGTGCTCCGTCTCGGCGTCGTCACCGGCCTCGCGATCTTGCTCGGATCCGGCACTGCCGCGAATGCGGCCGTGGTCGAGGCTGCGGCACCAGTGTCGATGGCCAGCGTGACAGGAGAACCGTGGTCGGCCCCGGCAGCGCCAGTCGACTGCCAGACCGCCAGCGGACAAGTCACCTGCACTCCCACGGATCCGAACGAGGTCACACCGCAACAGTGCTTCATGGGGGTGTCGATGAGTGGGACGAGCGCAACCGTCTGCACAACTTATGAGGGACACATCCAAGCAATCCAGGCAGACGGCGGCCGAGCGCTCACCGTGAAGTACGGGTGCAGTCTCGGCGATGCGGTGTGCCTCACGTTTGAGAACGCGGGGCGGGGGATGGCGTTGACGGCGACCGGGGTGATGTTCCTGGTGGCGGACAACATGCGGTTCGACACGTCGACGTTGTTGTGGTCGGCGGCGGTGGATCAGTGGTCGTTCTGGCAGTGGGCGATCCTGATCATCACGTTCGGGGCGATGGTGTGGGCGATCGCCGCCGCCGTCGTCTCCGGCGACCGGGATGAGCTGGTTGGCGCGCTGGTGCGGACGTTTATCGCGATCCCGGCGGTGCCGCTCACGTTGTGGCTGACCGGGCATCTGTTGAACGCGGTCGATGACATGACCTGGTACATCCTCAACGGCGACGGGCCGGCGTCGTTGTATTCGACGTTGCAGTCGGTGATGTGGGCGGGCGGGCAGGCGAACTACTTCTTCGCGTTCCTGATCCACGGGCTGCTGATGCTGGGGATGTTCTTACTGATGTTGGTGTTCGCGTTCCGCAACATCGCCCTGGCCGCGCTCATCATGGTCGGCCCGGTCGCGTGGATGCTGTTCCCGGTGCGCCGCATCGGCCCGCAGTGGGTCGTCGGATACCTGTCCGCGGTGATGGTGCTGCTGCTGACCGCGCCGCTCACGATCGGGTTCGTCACGCTCATCGTGCAGGGTCTTGCGTCGGTGAAGACGATCTGGAATCCGCAGTCGTGGCCGCTGCTGATCGGTCTGGTGCTGGTGGCGTTTGCGCCGTTCGCGATCTTCGGGCTGTTCAGCTTCACGGGCGCGGCTGCCGCCGACAGCATCGGCTCCCGGCTCGGTTCCCACGGTGGCCGGATGGCCGCGAACGGTGCCCGCGGGGTCGCCGCCATCCCCACCCGCCTCGGGGGCCTCCCATCTGGCATCCGCCCGCCCGGCACCGGACCGTCGTCGAGCGGACCCGCTGGCAAGCCGGCGTCCGCGCGGTCCGGGCAGGCGACCGCGCCCCGGGGTGCTGCCGCTCCCGCGCAGGGCCGTACGCCTGCCCCGGGCGGTGGCCGGCCGTCGACGCCGTCCACCCAGGGGTCTCAGACGATGAGGCCGCCGTCGTCACCGTCACCGCAACCGCCTCGAGCTGAGGGGAGCCCGTCATGAGCACCACACCTGATTACCTTCGTCCGGTGCGGTTGCCGCGCCGGTCCCGGCAAGGCGTCGTCATGGGCATGGACGGATCCCAGATCGCCTTCCTCACCGCCGCCGCCCTCGTCGTGCTGATCTTCGTGAACCGGTTCGGGCCGCTCGGCCTCCTCTACGGCGCCCCGCTGTACCTACTTTTTGGGATCACCGCGCTCACCAGCATCCACGGCGTCTCCACCCCACGGATGGCGGGGCTGTGGCTCATGAAGCAGGTCCGCCACACCGCCGGCGCCACCACCCAGACCTTCCGCCCCGAACAGCCGCGACTGACCGGGACGTTGAACCTGCCGGGGACTCGCGCGTCGATCCAGCTGTGGGACAGCAACGGGACGGCCGCGGCGTACAACCCGCATGACCGGTCCGTGAGCGTGATTACGGAGCTTGAGGTGCAGGGGTTCCTGATGCACGACCTGCCGGAGCGGTTCGACCTGGCCGAGCAGTTCGACCGGGTCCTCGGGCCGTTCACGCAACGGCCGGGGGTGAAGCGGGTGACGCTGCAGGAACGCACCCTGCCGACCACGATCCGTGCCGCGCGGGAGCATTACGA
>NZ_JBDGJU010000011.1:0-116191 GCF_057656735.1 Microbacterium sp. Soil_C_42 | reverse complement strand
CTGCTGGTTCTGCTGGGCGAGGCGGTCGGCCTCTGCCTTCGCCGCGGCAGCCGCCGCCGCAGCGGCCGCGGCAGCCGCCGCGGCGCGGACGCGCTCGCCCTCCTGATAGTCGGCGACGGTCTTCGCCGTCGCGTCCTGCAGGGCCGCCAGCTGCGCCTCGAGTTCGCCGCGCTTGGCGTTCTGCGCGTCGAGGGCGGCTTGCGCCTCGTCGGCGGCCTTCTGTGCGGCGACCATCTTCTCTTCGGCGACCTTCTGCAGCCGGTCGCGCTCCGCGCGCTGCACACCCGCCTGGTCGCTCAGGCTCTGCGCCGAGTCGCGGGCGGTGACGGCCTGCGCGTACACGTCCTGGTTGCGCTGGACGAGCTTGTCCATCGTGCCCAGGCGCGCCAGCAGATCGTCGGCGCCGGCGGCCGATCCCGCGAAGAACAGCTCGAGCGACGTGTCGTCACCGCCGTTGCGGTACAGCTGCGCCGCGACGCGTCCGGCCTTGTTCGCGGCGTCGATCGCGGCGGCGGCCTGTTCGTCGGCCTGCTGCTGCAGCTGGTCGGCGCGCAGCGCGGCGTCGAAGTACGCCTGCTGCGCCACATAGAACTCGTCGGCCATCTGCTGCGCGACCTGCTGCTTCGCGGCGACATCGGCTTCGAGCCCGGCGATGAGCTGCTGGATCCTGGTGATCTCGGCGGCCTTGGCGGCCTCGTTGTTCTTCGCGGCGACGACGTCGTCCCACGACGGGTAGTCGGCGGCGAACGCCGGGGCGACGAGCGGGCCGAGCGTTCCGCCCGCAGCGCCGATCGCGGCGACACCGAGGATTCCGAGCCCGAGCGCGGTGCGCCGATTCATCGAAGGCCAGAGCCGCCGCTGCTCGCGGGCAGTCGGCGCGCACCCGCAGTCCACGGAGGCGTCGTCGGACACGGCCTGATCAGTGACGTTTTCGGGCTGCACCGGATCCCTCCCTCACGGCGTCAACTCGTTTCACACTAGCAACATCAGTAACATGTGCAACCCCCCAGAGGTGCACGGCGACCGCCGCCTCGGGAAGCGGTCACCCGGTCAGTGTGCGCCTCGCGAACGCGTTGCACAAGGGCGGCGCGCGCTCGATTCGCGTTTTCGTGAGGAGTTACGTATGCTTGGTCCTCGGCAGTGAGCCCCAAAGGTTCACCCGGCCCCATCGTTTAGCGGCCTAGGACGCCGCCCTTTCACGGCGGTAGCACGGGTTCGAATCCCGTTGGGGTCACTCCACAATTAAATACGCATGGCCCTGTAGCGCAGTTGGTTAGCGTGCCGCCCTGTCACGGCGGAGGTCGCGGGTTCAAGTCCCGTCAGGGTCGCTCCAAGCGACGGGCCCTTTTTTCGAAGAGGGCCTTTCGTCTAGGACGCGGCAGGTCTTGTATGAGAGATGCCGTGCGGCTCTGTAGCTCAGTTGGTAGAGCGTTCGACTGAAAATCGAAAGGTCACCGGATCGATGCCGGTCGGAGCCACAAGGGTGATCGTTACAGTCACCCCAGGAACCCCCGCGTAGCTTCTACATCGTGGGGGTTTCGTCTTTCTTCAGCGCCTGACGCGGTATGCGAGGTACACGGACCCCTTCGCGAAGCGGCGCTCGTCGATGAGTTCCAGGTCGAGACGCAGGCCTTCGTCGAGGAAGCGGGTGCCGCCCCCGACGACCGCGGGCGCGATCACGGTGTGCACCTCATCGAGGATGCCGGCGCGCGCCGCAACGGAGGCGAGCCGACCGCCGCCGATCGCGATCGGGGTGGCTGAGGCATCCGTCATCCGTCTCACGTCATCTGGGTCGAAGGTGGTGCGCAGCTCGGTACGGCGGGTCGTCACAGCATCGAGGGTCGCGGAGTAGACGACCTTCTCGACGTCGCGCCACTGCAGCGCGAACTCGCGCTCGGCCGGCGAAAGGTCGTCGAGCCGGAAGTCCTCCCAGACCTTCATGACCTCGTAGACGCGACGCCCGTAGAGGTGGGTGTGCGCGGGCGCCATCAGGTCGTTGACGAACGAGTGCACCTCGGCGTCGGGCGTGGCCCAGTCCCAGCGGCCGTCCGGCCCGGCGATGTAGCCGTCGAGCGAGGCGGAGTTGAAGTAGACGAGCGAGCCCATGCGTCGGCAGGCTACCCGGCGCGGCGCTCACGGGCCAGCGCCTTCGCGTTGCCAGCGAATGGTCAGCCACGACCACTTGCGGTGGGGGCAACAGCGAAGGCTATTGTTTCTCGATAGGTTCATACCGTTTATCGATAGGCAGACTCGCATGCAGCGCACCACGATCGTCGTCCTGAAAGTCCTCATCGCGGCGCTGCTCGCGCTGCTGCTGTGCTGCCAGGTGCTCGTGGTCCCGGCCGTCGCCGCCCAGTCGGCGGTGCGCTACTCAGAGATCGCGTACTTCGAGATCCCGGGCGCGGTCGTCGGCATTCTCTTCCTCCTGTGCGTGCAGGTGGTGCTCGTGTGCGTGTGGCGTCTGCTGTCGCTCGTCCGCGAAGACAGCATCTTCAGCGAGAGCGCGTTCCCCGATGTCGACGTCAGTCTGGCCGCGGTCGCTTTCGCGACGTTCCTGGTGCTCGTCGCGCTCATCGCACTGAGCCTCACGGGGTTCATGACGCCGTCCATCACGCTGCTGCTGCTGCTCGGCGTCGTGGTCGGCGCCGGGCTGTCGCTGTTGATCGTGGTGCTGCGGGGTCTGCTGCGGAAGGCCTCGCAGCTCGAGCACGACCTCTCGGAGGTGGTGTGATGCCGATCATCATCAATCTCGACGTGCAGCTGGCGAAGAAGAAGATGTCGGTCACCGACTTCGCCGCCGCGATCGACATCACCCCCGCGAACGTCTCGGTGCTGAAGAACGGGCGCGCGAAGGCCGTGCGCTTCACGACGCTCGACGCGATCTGCCGGGTGCTCGAGTGTCAGCCCGGCGACATCCTCGAGTGGGTGCCCGACGACCATCCGGCGGCGATCGCCGCGGCGGAGGGCGAGGCATGACCGCGACGACCGCGCATGGCAGGCCGGCGCCGGCGTGGAGCTCGACGGCGATCGCCGAGCTCCTCGACGTCGTGCGCTGCCCGGTATGCGGCTCGGGCATCGTCGCCGAGCGGCGCTGCCCGGCCTGTGGCGCCGACTTCCGCGGCGCGATCGGCCGCGATCTGTGGGCGGCGTCGCAGGATGCCGTCGACGCGCTCACGGCACGACAGCTCGTGCTCGAGCGCGTGCCGATCGTCCCGCTGGAGGCGCCGAGCGGCGCTGCCGTTGCCGAACCGGTCGTCGCCCACCGCCCTCCGGCTCCGTCTCCATCGGCGACACCCGCTCCCCCGGCGGTCCCCTCCGCGACCGTGCAGTCCGTGCTCGCGGTCGCGGGAGCGGGGCTCGTCGCGGTGGCGGCCGTGGTGTTCACGTTCTTCAACCCCGACCTCGCCGACCCGCTGGCGCGCGCGGCGATCGTCGGAGCCATCGCAGCCGCGTTCCTGGGCGGATCGGCCTTCCTCGCGCGCCGCGGACTGCGCTTCTCCGCCGAGGCGATCGGCGCCCTCGGCGTGGTCTTCCTCGCCCTGACCATCGCGACGACGCTCGCGCTGCTTCCGTCCGGCCTGGACGGATGGGTCTTCACCGCTCTGACGACGCTGGTCGCCGGTGGCGCCCTCGCCGGGCTCGGCCCGCGAGCCGGCATCCGCGCGTGGCTGTGGAGCGGCCTCGTGGCCCTGGCGTTCGTCCCCCTGATGCTCGGCCTCGCGACTCCCTCGGCACTCGCGGCGACGGCCGGCTGCCTGGCCTCGGCAGCCGCGGCGAGCGCGCTGGTCGCCTTCGCGTCCCGCGGGTCGAGCGGCTTCGGGCGCCCGCTGACCGCGGAGACCGTGACCCTCACCGTCGTCCAGTCCGGCTTCGTGGCCGCCGCGCTCGCGACGGTATGGGGAACGGATGCCTCCACCGGCGTCTCCCCCGCGTACCTCGCCAGCGCGACCCTGGTCGCGATCGCCGCCCTCGCCGCCGCTTCCGCCCGGCACCTCGCAGGAGCGCTGTGGAGCGGTGTCGCCGGTGCGGCGATCGTGGCCGCCGCGTCGGTGGTGCCGCTCGCCACGGCGGGCCTCGGCAACTGGCTCGCGGCGATCCCCGTCGCCGCCGGACTCGGGCTCGTCATCGCGGGCGCGCTCAGCCCCTTGCATCGCGTGGTCGCGCGCGGTGCGTTCTTCGCCGGAGCCGTCGCGATCGTCGCGGCCGTCGCCGTGATCCCGACGCTCACGGCCTTCCTGACGCTGGCGGGCGTGATCGGCGGCCCGAGCACCGTGCTGCCGTCGGCGACCGGACTCGCACTCACGGTGGGCCTGGCGGCGCTGGCCCTGTCGCTCGCGTCGTTCGCGGCGATCACGACCCCGCACGGCGTCCCACTCGCCGGTGCGGCCGATGCGCCCCGCACCCCCGTTCTCGAGCCCGGACCGATCGAATCCTGGACGCCGCCGGCCAGCGGGACCCGATGGCTCGGATTCCTCGGCGCGTGGTACGCGGTGCTCGCGTTCCTCACGGTGCTCGCGCTGCCGGACCTGGAGGTGTGGGCGCGCGTCGCGATCGGGCTCGTCGCGGCGGTCGTGGCCGGCGCCGTCTCGACGACACGGCTGCGGGATGCCTCGGCCGCGGTCCGCCTGCCGCTCGTGGTGGGTGCGCACGCGGCCGTCGCCTTCGCCGCGGTGCTGTCGTGGCGCGATGACGACCTCACGGTGTGGGCGGGCGCTGCCGTCGTCGCGGCCCTCGGCGTGCTCGCGCTCACGGTGCCGCGCGCGGCGCGCTTCGTGCACGTGGGAGTCGGCTTCGCCTACGCGCTGGTGGTGCTCGCGACGGCGCTCGCCCGTGCGGGCGCCGACCCGCTCGTGGTGGTCTGCCTCACCACCTGCGCCGCAGGCGTCGTCGCCATCGCGGTCACGTTCGCCCGCCGGGTCCGGTCGCGCGAGTGGTACGCCGTGCTCGGCGTGACGGCCCTGCCCTTCGCCATCGGCGTGCTGCAGGTCGTGGTCGAGCGCAGCGGCTGGACCGCCTTGTCGACCGCGGTGATCTTCTGCCTCGCCCTGACACTCGTCACGACGACACGACCGGGGCTCGGCATCGTCGTGCGCACGCTCGCCGCGGCGACCCTGGTGCCCGCCGTCGCGGTGGTCGCGGTGTGCCTCGGCGCGCAGCTGCTGCCGATGAGCGGCTCGCCGATCGTGCTCCCCGTCATCGCGGCTATCGTCGCCGGCGTGCTGGCGTCGGCGGACCTCCTCGCCGGCGCACTTTCGCGACGCCTGCCGGCGGCACACGTGCGGGCTGCAGGGCTCGCGGTCGAGGCATCCGCTCTCCTCACTGCCGTGATCGCCGTCGGACTCTCCCTCGTTCGCACATCGGCGGGGCTGCCGACCACGCTGCTCGTGCTCGTGATCCTGGGCATCGGGTTCGTCGCGACCGCACTCTTCTCGCCGCGCCGCTACGCGTGGCCGCTCGCCGGCACGGCGTTCACGGGTGCTCTGTGGAGCGCATGGGGCATCCTCGGCGTCACGGGCCTCGAGCCGTACCTGCTGCCCCCCGCCCTGGGCATCGCGATCGTCGCGGCCTGGCTGACCGCGCGCGGGCGTCCGGCCGTCGGGCTGTACTCCGTCGGCCTGGCCGGCGCGGTGGTCCCCGTGCTGATCGCGCTCACGCTGGACGGCACGGATGCGGCGATGCCCGCGCTCGCGATCGACGCCGGCTCTCCCGCCCGGGCCTCTGCGCTGGTGGGCGCGGCGTGGACGCTGGTGGCAGCATCCGTCATCGTGTCCCGCGCGTCCGCGCCCCGCGTGCGCCGCCTGCGGCTGCTCAGCGCGCCGACGCTCGTGGTCGCGATCACCGCGGCCGCGGCCGCTGCGGTGCAGGGGGTGCGGTGGGGCATGGGGCTGGATGCCGCGCCCACGGATCCGCTCATCGTCGCGGCGCTCGCGTTCGGACTCGTCGGCGCCGGCGCGGCGGCGAGCGCCGCACGATCGCTGCACGTCGGGGCGACACCGGGGACGCTGCTCTCCCGGACGCGCTGGCTCGGCGCCCCCGCCGTGCTGATCGTCGGGGTCGCGGCGTGGCCGGCGATCGAGCGGGACTGGTCCGTCATCTGGACGATGTGGGCGCTGCTGCTGGCGCTGCTCACTCTCATGGTGGCCGTCGCCGCGCGCGGCCTGCGCGCGCCGACCGCACTGCCCCCGGTGTGGTTCCTGTTCGCGGTGTCGTTCGCGACCGCGGTGGTCGCGTGGAGTCCTCGCGACCTGCGCGTCGAGTGGTTCTCGCTGCCGCTCGGGCTCTTCCTCCTCGCGGCCGGGGCGCTCGCGCTGCGAAGGCCCGCACCGTTCGCGCCCAGGAGGTCGTTCGAGGCGTGGCCCGCCGGCTGGACGGGGTCGTGGCCGCTGCTCGCGCCCGGGCTCGTGACGATGCTGAGCGCGTCGGTCGCGGCGACCTACACCGACCCGCGCACGTGGCGCGCGATCCTCGTGATGGCGATCGCCCTGGTCGCGATCCTGGTGGGCGCCACCCGGCGCCTCGCCGCACCCTTTCTCATCGGGATCGTCGTGCTGCCTGTCGAGAACGTGCTGGCGTTCATGGTGCAGATCGGCCGGGGCATCGAGGCGATGCCGTGGTGGATCACGCTGTCGGTGGTGGGGGCGGTGCTGCTCATCATCGCCATCGGCTACGAACGCAGAGCCGGCGACGGCACCGGACTCGCGGCGCGGCTCCGCGACCTCGCCTGACCGCGCGGCTCAGGACTCGAAGGTGACGTCGACCTGTATCTCGGTCGCGAGCCGCTCGAGCTCCCGGGTGAGGGCGGCGAGATCGACGGATGCCGGGATCCGCGCCGTCACCGTCGCCTCGAACAGCCGGCCGCCGTACATGGCCGCCTCCCGCGTCTCGGTGGTCATGCGGTCGATGCTGATGTCGTGGGAGCGCAGGACCGTCGTCATCTCCTTGACGATGCCCGGATGGTCGTTGCCGATCACCTGGAGGGTGAGCGGGCGCATGGCGGCAGCCTCCGCGGAGGGCTCGGAGCCGGTGCTGACCGTGACGGACAGCAGCCCGTCGAGCACCGACAGGGACTCACGGAGCTCGTCCGCGCGCGCCGGGACGACCGAGACCTCCACGACGCCGGCGAACACCCCCGACAGCTCGGCGAGCTGGCTGTTCTCCCAGTTGCCGCCGTGGCGGTCGACCACATCGGCGACGGCCGCGACGAGACCGGCTCGATCGCCTCCGACAAGCGTGAGCACGAGGATCGTCATGGCTCACAGCGTACCCACCGGGCGCCGGCGGGTTCAGTCGGATCGCTCGGCGAGCATGGACGTCATGCGCGAGATCTCGATGCGCTGATCGGAGTCGAAGTGGTTGGCGAGCTGCGCGAGCTCCGCCTCCGCACCGTCGGCGCTGCCGAAGAGCTCCGCGATCATCACGAGGGCACCCTGGTGGTGCTGGATCATCGACTGCAGGAACAGCGTGTCGAAGTCCTCCCCCTCGGCGGCCGCGAGCGCTTCCATCTGCTGGGGGGTCAGCATCCCGGGCATGAGCGTGTGCTCGTCGTGCCCAGCATCCGGATCCCTCACCGGCTCGCCGCGGTTCTGAAGCCACGTCTCGAGCTGGACCATCTCGTCTTCCTGGCTGATCCGCATGCGCTCCGCGAGGAGACGGATGTCGCGGTCAGAGGTGCGGTCCTCGACGCGACCCGTCATCTCGAGCGCCTGTGCGTGGTGGTGCAGCATGTCGCGGACGAAGACCACGTCGGTCTGGGTGTGCACCGCCGGCGTCACCTCGAGCTGCTCGCCCGGCGCGAGCGTGCGGCCCTCCTCACCGGGAGCGCCCAGCTGCACGACGGGGGCTGTCGAGGTCGGGCGAGGCGGGGGCGGCGTCGCTGTGCACCCGGTGAGTGCGAGCGCGATGACGAGCACAACGCTCATCCGAGCGACGACTGGGGTCACAGAACGCTCCTCCGACACCGATGGCGGGGCCCGAAGTGCCCGAATCGATCCTAGCCAGGAGACGGAGAGAACCGATAGATTCCGAGCATCGGCCTCCCCCAGGGCCACGTTCGTGCACGCAGTCGTGTGCGGGCGCCTGCCGGAGGCGATTGTTTCCAGCGCAGTGAGAGGGGCACGTCCGATGAAGAACTCCCGATCCGCGCGATGGCGCAGGCGCACGCTCGCCGCAGCAGGAGTCCTCCTGCTCGGCGCTTCGGTGCTGACCGCCACCGCCGCCTCCGCCGAGGGGGACCCCCGCGAAGGGCTGCCTCCCGGCTACATCGACTCGCCGTACGCCGCGAGCAACATCGAGCTGCTCGAGAGCCTCGAGCGCGTCGCGCCGTTCGACGCCCCTCCGGGCAACTTCGGCTTCGTGAACTCCGATCTCGCCTTCACCGGCGACAACGCCATCGTCGGCAACTTCAACGGCTTCCAGGTCTACGACATCTCGGATCCCGCGGCCCCCACGCTGCGCGGTTCGTACGTGTGCCCCGGCGGTCAGGGCGACGTATCGGTCTACGGGAACCTGTTGTTCATGTCGGTCGAGGAGACGCGCGGCCGCATCGACTGCGGCACGCAGGGCGCCCCAGGAAGCGTGAACCCCGAGCGGTTCCGCGGCGTGCGCATCTTCGACATCAGCGACATCGACCACCCGGTGCAGCTGCCCGGTGTGCAGACGTGCCGCGGATCGCACACGCACACCCTGGTCACCGACCCCGACGACCCGGCGAACATCTATATCTACAACTCAGGGACGTCGGGTGTCCGCCCACCCGCCGAGCTCGCCGGGTGCGAGAGTGCCTCGCTCACGCAGAGCCCGGTGACCACGGGCAACCCCGCGCAGTGGCGCATCGACGTCATCAAGGTGCCGCTCGCGGCGCCCGGGACGGCAAAGGTCGTGAGCCAGCCGCGCATCTTCACCGACGCCGCGACGGGCGCCTACAACGGATTGCAGAACACGCCCCCGGGCACCTTGCACCCCTCGGGCGCCCCGTACGGCCCGCTGCCGAACACGAACACGTGCCACGACATCACGGCGTACCCCGAGATCGGCCTGGCCGCCGGCGCCTGCCAGGGCAACGGCATCCTGCTCGACATCAAGGACCCGGCGAATCCGGTGCGACTGGACGCTGTCTCCGACCCGAACTTCTCGTACTGGCACTCCGCGACGTTCAACAACGACGGCACGAAGGTGATCTTCACCGACGAGTGGGGCGGCGGCACGTCGGCCCGCTGCCGCGCGACGGACAAGCCCGAGTGGGGTGCTGACGCCCTGTTCGACATCGTCGGCGGCAAGCTGCAGTTCGCGAGCTACTACAAGCTGCCCGCGGTGCAGACCGCGCAGGAGAACTGCGTCGCCCACAACGGCTCGATCGTGCCGGTGCCCGGTCGTGACGTCATGGTGCAGGCCTGGTACCAGGGCGGGCTGTCGGTGATCGACTTCACCGACACGAAGAACCCGAAGGAGATCGCGTATCTCGACCGGGGCCCGATCAACACGCCCACCCCGACCGGCCTCAACCTCGGCGGGTACTGGTCGACGTACTGGTACAACGGCAACGTCCTCGGCAGTGAGATCGCGCGCGGCTTCGAGACCCTCGGCCTCACGCCGAGCCCGTGGATGTCGGCCAACGAGATCGAAGCCGCCGGAGAGATCCAGCAGGCCGAGTTCAACGCCCAGCTGCAGACGAAGCTCGAACATGCGCCGAGCTTCGCGGTGGTCGGGGCGTACGTCGATCAGGCGGAGCGCGCCGGGTCGCTGACGCCGAAGGCGATCGAGCAGGTGCGCAAGCACCTGGCGGAGGCCGAGGTGCTCTCGGGCGACGGCAGCGCGAACCGCGCGGTCGCCGCGCAGCTCGACAACGCCGCTCGCAAGTCGGGTTCCGCGCCGGGCTCCGACGTGGCTGAGTCGATCGCGGCACTCAGGGCGCTGTACAGCTGACACGACGCCGATCGCAGCGCCGGTGCCCGGCGGTCTTCGGACCGTCGGGCACCGGTCGTCGCGCAGATGCTCGGCGGACGCGTCTGCGGCGGCAGTCTCAGCGCGGGACGAGCTCGGAGGTGACCGGGAAGGGCAGGAGGAAGCGCTCGGGATCGGCGCCGACGGCGGATGCCGCGCCGAATTCGTCCGCCACCACCGTGACGCCCCGGGCGCTCGCCTCGGCGATCCGCACGGGTCGCTCGGTGCCGTCCGGGAGGCGAAGGGTCCACCCGTCGGCGAGGTAGCCGATGCCGAGCTCTTCGAGCAGCTCCTCGGCGGCGAGCCACTCGAGGCGCGCGACGCCTTCGGGCGTGCGGTCGCGGCCGAGCAGGTCGAAGACGCGGAAACCATCGCCCGAGGCGAGCATCCATCCCAGGATCTCGCCGTCGGCGCGACGGTGCTCGATCCAGTCCGCAGGCAGCATGGGAAACGAGCGTAGCGACACCGACGCCGCAAGGCGACGCTGATCATCCACAACCCGCGCCGCGGTCGGGCAGGTGGCCGCGGCATCCGGGTAGCATCCCCTCCAGAGATCGCACGTGGGGATGCGCGGTCCCGACGCGGGGAGTCTCATGGCCACCTTCGGCACACCTCCCGCCCGACGGCCGTCGGCGCGGGTGCGTCGCCGGCGCCTGTTCGCGGGCATCGCGGGCGCTGCCGTGCTGCTCGCCGTGATCGGCGGCACGGCCGCGGCGATCGGCTTCGCACGCGCAGGCGCAGGCGCCGACGATCAGGGGACGGATGCCGCTCCCACCGCGACCGCGGCGGCGACCCCGACCCCGACCCCGACCCCGACCCCGCTGACGCCCGAAGAGCAGCTGCTCGCGTCCGTCACCGACCCTGCGGCGTGCGCGGTGAGCTTCACGGGCGACGGCATCGCCGACGCGCCCATGCTGCAGACGCAGGGCGCGCTGTACGCCGGCCTGCCGATCCCTTCGCGCGACGGGTTCGTGTTCGCCGGCTGGTATGCGACGCCGGCGGACGCCGCGGCGTTCGCGATCCCCGGACGCGTGAACGGCTCCGAACCCGTCGTCTGCACGGACCAGCGTGTCACGCTGCACGGCGCGTGGATGAGCCCCGAGCAGAACGCGGCCGAGGACGCCCGCATCCCGATCCTCATGTACCACCAGTTCACCGCGAATCCCGGCGGTGAAAGCGGCTGGCTGCGCGGCAACTACGCCTACATCGGCGACTTCGACGCGCACATGAACCACATCGCGACGACAGGTTTCTATCTGCCCACGTGGGACGAGCTGTCGGCCTTCATCGACGGGCGCCTCTTCCTGCCGAACCACTCGGTGATCGTCACCGACGACGACGCCGACCAGACCTGGTTCGACCTCGCAGCGCCGGTCGTCTCCACCCACAAGGTGCTCACCACCTCGTTCATGATCACGGCTTACCGGCAGGACCCACCCCCGAACGCCTACGTGCTGCGACGGTCGCACACGCACGACATGCATCGCGCGGGCGCGAACGGAGACGGGCTCATCACGAACCTCTCGGCGCCCGAGATCGTGGCCGACATGGAGGCGTCGTACGGCGTTCTCGGGGTCAAGGAGATCATGGCTTACCCGTTCGGGCACCACAACGACACCGCGAAGGACGGCCTGCGCCAGGCGGGCTGGGAGATGGCCCGCACCATCGAGCCCGGCTACGTCACGATCGGCACCGACAAGCTCGCTCTGCCGACGGTGCGCATCAATTACGGCATGGGACTGGACGCCTTGGTCGACCTCATCGGATGACGCCTGCCGACCGCGCCTGAGACCTATTAGCGGTTTCCCTTAAGGTGTGTCAAGTTTTCCGAAGAAAACTCTTCCGGTCGTGGTCCAGCGGGCGTACAGTGACAACGCGCAGGGGATCTGGGGATCCCTGAGACCCGACAACCCGGCCGGGTCGCGCACTGGGGAAGTGGTCAGCCGACGACGGCACCCGACGACGACGTCGCGCCGACCAGTGAGAAGTTGATGTCTGCTGAGGACGCGTCATCGTGCGCGCGGTGGACCGCGGTCTGAATCCGGCCGCGATCGACGCGGCGCCCGCGGGCGCCGGCGGAGTGACCCGAACACTCCGCCGACGCCCGATCCTCCCGCGCCCCCTCTTCGAGACCCTTCCCGCTGCAGTAGCCCCAAGGGTCCAGCCGTCGCTGGAGCGCCGCCATCTCTGGGAGCGGCGATTCCGGCGGCGGCTGGACTTCACCGACACGGTCAGTGTCACGGTCGCGGTCGTCGCGGCGACCGTCGTCGAGGCTGGCCCTCACGCCGACCTCGCGGATCTCGCGGGGCCGGCGCGCATCGGCGCGTTCGTCATCGCCGCGTGGATGGTCCTGCTGTGGCTCGCGCGAACGCGGGAACCCGCGGTGCTCGGAGCCGGCTCCGCGGAGTACAAGCGCGTCGGTCACGCGACGGGCCTCGCCTTCGGCGTCCTGTCGACCGTCTTCATCCTCGCTCAGCTGCCCGGGCTGCGCGCGCAGGTGATCGTCGCCCTGCCGTTCGGGCTGGTCACATTGGTGTTCAGCCGCTGGATGTGGCGCAAGTGGCTCATCCACGAGCGGGAGCGGGGCGAGTGCGTCTCGCGCGTCATCGTGGCGGGATCCCGGGACGATGTCGAGTACGTCATCGAGAAGCTCGTCAACGACCCCCACCACGCGTATCACGTCATCGGCGCGACGACCACCGAGGCGCTGACCGAGCCCATCGACATCGACGGCCGCCAGTACCCCGTCATCGGATCGATCCGCTCGACCGCAGCCTTCGGCCGCACCTCCGGCGCCGACGCGATCGTCGTCGCGAGCACGCCCGACGACGACCGCGACTTCGTGCGGCGCCTCGGCTGGGAGCTGGAGGGGACGGCGGCCGAGCTCGTGCTGTGCAACCGGCTCACCGACGTCGCCGGGCCGCGACTCTCGCTGCGTCCCTTGGACGGACTGCCGCTCGTGCAGGTGAAGATCCCGGAGTTCGAAGGCGGAATCCACGCGATCAAGCGCGGCATGGACGTCGTGCTGTCGCTGCTCGCCCTGGTGCCGATCCTGCTCGTGACGCCGGTCATCGCCATCGCGATCAAGCTCGATTCCCCAGGCCCGGTGCTCTTCCACCAACTGCGGGTGGGCCGCGATGGCCGGCAGTTCCTGATGATGAAGTTCCGCACGATGGGCGTCGACGCCGAGACCCGGCGCGATGAGCTGCACGCCCAGAACCAGGGGGCGGGCCCGCTGTTCAAGCTGAAGCGGGACCCGCGGGTGACGCGCGTAGGAGCCGTGCTCCGGAAGTTCTCGATCGACGAGCTGCCGCAGTTCGTGAACGTGCTGCGCGGCGACATGAGCATCGTCGGGCCGCGGCCGCCCCTTCCGGCGGAGGTGACGAGGTACGACGGCACGGTCTACCGGCGCCTGTACATCAAGCCCGGCATCACCGGGCTCTGGCAGATCAGCGGCCGCAGCGACCTGTCCTGGGAGGAGAGCGTGCGACTGGACCTTCGCTATGTGGAGAACTGGTCGATCGCGACGGACCTCATGATCATGTGGCGCACGGCCCGGGTCATGATCGCACCGAAGGGGGCGTACTGATGCTCCCGCAGCAGACCAGGCCGGCGACAACGGCGTCGCCGGCCGCCAACAACCGGATCCGCGGTCACGAGCCGTGGCGCTCCGTCAGGTGCACACTGGCGGTCATGCGCGCGGCGGTTGCCCATTCCCCCAACTGGGCGTGGCCGCGGGTCCCTGGGACGAGGTGTCCAGGCGCGCGACGACATTGACGCCTGCCGCGAGCAGGGAGACCGCAATCAGGGCTTGGGGGCCGAGCATGGAGGACCAGCAGAGATCGACAGCACGCGCCGGCGGCCTGACGCCGATGATGTGGCGCGTGCTGATCATCGTCGGCGTCGTCGCCGCCCTCGTGGTCGCCGGCGCGGTGTGGTTCATGGCCGCCCCCGACGCGGACCCGGACCAGACCGCAGCAACGCCGCAGACGTCTTCGCCCGTGCCGACGACGCCGGGCCCGCTACCCGTCGCAACGCCGACGACCGGCAGCGAGGTGCCGCCGCCCTCCGTGCCGGGCAGCGATCGACTGCCCAGCCTCCCGTCGACCGCGCCGTTGATCGCGCCGCCGCTTCCGGCATCCGCCTCCGGCGACGGAGAACTCGTCGAGGGATTCCCGACGGAGATTGCCGGACCGGCCCCCGACGCGCAAGTGGTCCAGAACACGATCGCGACGGAAGGCGATGTCATGCAGGTCTCGCTCGTCGCGCGGACTGATGCCTCTCCTGCCGAGGTCAGCGCGCACTACGCGCAGCTCTGGGCGTCCAAAGGCCTCGCGCCCCAGTCCGCGAGCGCGGACGGCTCGCTCGGCTACACGAGCACGTTCGAATCGCTCACGCTGGCCTTCACGTCCGCCGCGGGGACGGGGACGGTCTACACCGTGCACGGCGTCTTCCGGACCACCTGAGTCACGGCATGTACATCTCCCTCTCCAACACCCCGACTTCGGACGAGCCCGGGCGGCACGACGCAGCCGCAGCGCCGGGGGGAGTTCGCACCGTCTCGTCGACCGTCGTGACCCTGGGCGTCGTGTCCATGCTCACCGACATCTCGTCCGAATCGGTGTCGGCGATCCTTCCGCTGTACATCACCGGCGTCCTCGGCCTCTCGACGATCGCCTTCGGAATCTTGGACGGCCTCTACCAGGGGGTGAGCGCCCTGGTACGGATCGCCGCCGGCTACGCCTCGGACCGAGCTGATCAGCCGAAGTGGGTCGCCTTCACGGGATATGCGCTCGCTGCCGTCGCACGCCTCGGGCTGGTGTTAGCGTCGGGTTTCGTCGCCATCACGGCAGTCATCACGGCGGACCGCATCGGAAAGGGGATCCGGACCGCACCGCGCGACGCACTCATCACGGCCGCCTCGAGATCTGGGGCCCTCGGGACGTCGTTCGGCGTGCACCGCACGCTCGACAATGTCGGTGCAGCCGTCGGCCCGCTGCTCGCGTTCTTCATCCTGCTGCTGATCCCGGACGGCTACAAGACGGTCTTCGCGGTCTCGTTCGCCTGCGCGGCGATCGGTGTCCTGATCCTCGGCGTGCTGGTGCCGAACGTCCGCACCCACACACGCGCGACCGCCCCGGACGCCGCCGGAGACCCACCGCCACCGCGGGCGCGGTTCGACTGGGGCGCGATCACGACGGGCCCGATGCGGCGCGTCCTCGCCGCGTGCGGCATCCTGGGCTTGCTGACGATCGGGGATGGATTCGTCTATCTGGTGCTGCAGGCACGCAGCGACTTCGCCGCACAGTGGTTCCCGCTCTTCTACGTCGGGACGAACCTCGCCTTTCTGGCGTTCGCGATCCCACTCGGCAAGCTGGCCGACCGCGTCGGGCGGGCGCGCGTCTTCGTCTTCGGTCATGTCGGGCTCCTCGCCACCTATGTGACCGCCGCCCTTCCGGTCGCTGAAATCGCGGCGACCGTCCTGTGCCTGGTGTTCCTGGGGGCCTTCTATGCGGCCACCGACGGCGTGCTTTCCGCCCTCGCGGCCCAGTTGACGACGCCCGAGACCCACGGCACCGGAATCGCCGCCGCGCAGACCGTGGTGGCGCTGACCCGGTTCCTGTCGGCCGTGGCGTTCGGCATCCTCTGGTTCGGAATCGGGCCGGAGAACTCGATGCTCGTCGCGGCAGGTCTTCTCGCGATCGCGCTTCCGCTGGTGGCGCTGCTGCTGCGCCCCTTCCTGACGGCACGAGGCGCGTCGTGACGGATCGGGCGAGGTGGCTGCTCGTGAGCGTCGTCTCCGTGGCGCTGCTCGGCGGTGCGCTGATGTTCGGCGTCGTCGCGTGGCAGAAGTACGAGGCCGGCCGGACCGCACCCAGCGCGATCCACATCGGGGGTTCGCGCGACTGGGGGGACGGCGACCGCGTCGTGTTCCGCAACACCGCCGTCGGACAGGGCTATGGGCAACTCGCCAGCGTCGCCCTCGACGATCCCGGCGGTGCTCGTGCTCTGACGGACCACGCGTGCGACCGCGTGGCGGCGACCGAGGAGGAGTTCGTCTGCCTTCGGACCGAACGCGGGATCGTTCCCGGCTTCACCGCGACTCTCTTCAGAACCGACGGAACAGAGATGGCGAAATGGTCGCTGGCGGGAATACCAAGCCGCAGCCGGATCTCGGCGGACGGCACTCTCGTCGCCACGACAGCCTTCGTGACGGGCCACTCCTACGCGACGGTCGGGTTCTCCACCGAGACGGTTGTGCACACCAGCGGTGGAGAGGAAATGGGCAACCTCGAGGATTATCAGCTCCGCATCGACGGCGAGATCACCGCTCCCACGGATCGCAACTACTGGGGCGTGACGTTCGTCGATGACACGACGTTCTACGCAACTGCGGGACTCACGACGAGCGGCCGCACCTATCTGGTGCGCGGCGATCTGCGAGCGCGCACGCTCACCGCGATCGCGGAGGACGTCGAGTGCCCGTCGGCATCCCCCGACCGAACGCGCGTCGCTTTCAAGCAGCTCACCGCCGGCTCCGGTCCGACCGCGCACTGGACGCCGGCGATCATGGATCTCGCGACCGGTGACGTGTGGGTTCTGGATGCCGAAACTCGCAATGTCGACGATCAGATCGCCTGGCTGGACGACGACACGATCCTCTACGGCCTCCCACGAGACGACGCGGTGGGCGATACCGATGTGTGGTCGCTCACCGCCGACGGCTCCGGCGGTCCCGAGTTGTTCATCCCGCACGCCTGGTCACCGTCCGTGGTGCGTGGCTGAGTGTCCGTAGTTTCGAGCACCTGCGAGATCAAGGGAGGTGAGGCAGATGAGCCCGATGGACGGGGACGTGCCTGCCCACAAGACGACGGACGCGCGTTTCCTGGTGGTCAAGGCCAAGGGTGGATTCGGCAACAGGATCCTGTCAGCGGCCACGGCCATCGTGCTCGCAGAGCTGACGCGTCGCACGCCCGTGATCGATTGGCGTGACGGGGAGTACCTCGCGAAGGGCGAGGACGCCTACCCGCGTCTCTTCGACAGCCCCGTCGCGACGACGCCGGATCGCTTCGATGATTGCGCGGACGTCGATCCCGCGCTCTGGCGCGGTCGCATGGGAGAGCACCCCACGGACGTCATCTCGGATCTGTTCCCCGAGGATCACAGCAACCCGTTCATCTATCGCAAGCTGTCCATCGATCTGACCCATCCGCAGACGCCGGCGCCCGTCGCCGTCTTCTGGTCGTATCTCCCGAAGATGGCGCGAATCAGGCGCCGCGCGGTCCGGCTCCCGGTGCTCCGTGGCATGACCAGCGACGAACTCACACGGTGGGCGCTGCAGCGCCACTTCCGGCCGAATGCCCGGATACGCACCGCCGTCGCGAATCTCCTCCCCGACCGAGAGGCGGGAGTGATCGGCGTCCATATCCGCTACACCGATCGGAAGGTGTCCCTGAGCCGCATCTTCCGAGAGGTAGAAAGGCTTCGGCAGCAGGAGCCCGAAGCGACGATCTTCCTCGCGACCGACAACGAGGGGGTTCAGGCGAAGTTCCGTCTCGCCTTCGACCGCGTCGTGGTCATCGAGAAGGTCCTCGGGGACGACGACAACTCCCTGCACGAACACGTCGTGGCCGACGACCCGCTGCGCGAAGCCGAGAACGCGCTGATCGACATGTGGGCGCTCTCGACATGCGACTGGCTAGTCCACTCGCGGCACTCCACCTTCTCGGTCGCCGCGGCCCTCATCGGGGCCATCCCGCGTTCCCGGCAGCGCGACATCGACCGCTACAACACGCGGGTGGTCGTCAAGCGGTGGCTTCAGACCTGGGCATGATCGCTAGCGCTGAGGATCGTCGGCATGCGCCGCCGTTCCGGGGTCGGGGGCCGTCCGTCGCCGGTGACGACCCGCGGACCAGACGAGGGCCGCCGCCGCCCCCAGCCCCGCGCCCACGAGGTTGGCGATGACATCTCGCAGACTGGGCTGCCGTCCGGGGAGGACCATCTGCGCGGTCTCCGCGAGCACCGACAGCGCCAATGCGAGGGCGACGCCCTGCCACGCGCGGCTGAACACCATCGCAAGGAGGAATCCCAGCGGGACGAACATCAGTACGTTCGCGAAGAACTCGATCCACCCCGCGCCGAACCCGCGCACGCCGGCGCCCTGGAGACCTTCCGCGATCCGCTGGATCATCTCGCCGTAACTGACCGGCAGGACGAGGATGAGGGCCACCGCAGCGCCGTAGACCGCGAGGCCGATCAACGGCCAGGCCGGCCGCCGTCGAGCGCTCATTCGCTATTCTCCGCGATCGTCCGGGTCCGGGGTGCGGCGCGAACTCTGCTCCGTGCCGTGGCGACGCTGGCGTCGGCCTCGCTGATCGTGCGTACCGACGCGCACATCCCGGCGATCATGAAGAACAAGCCGGCGGAGATCGGAAACGACAGTCCGTCGAAGAAGAAGAACAGCACCGTGATCGTCGTCAACGAGGCGGCAAGCGCCGTGCTGATCGCCTTCGTGTCCTCGAAGGGCGATCGCGTCCGGGCGCGTATCGCGCTCGTCATGGAGATGACCACCACGAGCGCGAAGGCAGCGACACCCATCACCCCGGTCTCGACCGTCAGCAGCACCCACTGGTTGTCGAAGATGTAGTACCGAGGGAGAAAGACCCCGAACCCCTGGCCGATCACCGGGGACGAGGCGATGAACTCGGGCACGCGGGCGAGGGCGGTGGTGCGCGACTGCGTGCTCGGATCCTCCGCCGCGCCCGCGAACAGAGAGACCATCGTGGTGAAGATCCCCGGCACCACGACCGCGACTCCGAGCGCCAGGACGCTGGCGCCCACGCCTACGCCCCAGCGGTATCGCACGGGCAGCGCCGGCAACGAGGTGACGATCGCCACGACGAGACCGACGATCGCCGACCGCGACACCGACACGAGGGAAGCGGTCGTGATCAGGGCGACGGGGATCCACCACCGCGCGAAGTGGCGCTTTGCGGGCGAGAAGCCGCCGGCGATCGCCGTCACGAGCGCAAGTGGCAGTATGGCCGTCAGCGCTGTGGCGTACTCCAGGGGGTGGGTGGCGGTTCCGGACGCACGTGAGAATCCGCCGCGTGTGTCGATCGCCGCGCCGTCGGCGGAGACGCCCGGCAGCGTGAGCATCCATTCGAGGAAAGACTGGCCGCTCAAGAACTGCGCAAGACCGAGTGCCGCCAGCGCGCCGCCGACCACCGCGAGCGCTCGGATGAGCCGGCGGGCGTCGGTGTGCGTGCGCACGCCGTCCATCGTCACGAGAAGCACGCCGATCCACGAGGCGAGTCGGAGCAGCGCGGTGATCGCTGGACTGATCTGGTCACCGGGCTGACCGCGCAGCATCGCGGCGGCGAATGCGATGAGCACCACCACGACGAACATCCCGATCGCGAGCAGCACCGGCTGCCTCACCGGCGAGACATCCGCACCGCGGGCCTGCAGGCGGTGTAAGAACCACCAGATCAGGAGGAACAGGCCCCACCACAGGGCCGGCTTGCCGAGGGACCCCAGCCCACCGAGGCCGATTCCCGAGGGCACGGCGAACAGCAGAACGATGTAGGCGACCAGCATGTTGACGGCTGCGCCACCTTTGCCCCGCCGAGCGAGCTGGTGCCGCCAGACGGGAACCGGAGGTGCAGGCTCAGGAGGGTCTGACACGCTTGGCCGACTTCGGAGGTGTCGTCGCCTCGACGGGTTTCGCCTCATCAGCAAGGAGTCGGCTCAGGCCGATGGCGACCGTGTCTGTCGCGGCCTCCTCCCCGTCGCGCGACGCGGGCTCCGGTTGCTGGGTCTGCTGCCGACCGTGGAACTGGTCGTCGGTGGAACCCGCCTCGCGACGGCCTCTCGTGCTCACGGCACGTCCGGTGCGACCTCCGGTATGGACCCGTCGGGTGAGGCCGTCTATGACACTCGCAACAACGAGCGTCAGAAGGACGATCGCCATTCCTGCACCGGCGCTCAGGACCAAGCGCTCGCGCTGCTGCAGCTCGCTTCTTTCGTCGATAGCGAGGATCGAAGCCGTCACCCGGTCGGCCTCGGGCACCCCCTGTTCCGACTGCAGGCGCTCTAGCTCTCCTGCCGTCGAAGTCACCAGCAGGTCCACGACTTCTGCTGCTGCTGCATCACTCTGAGCTGTGACCGAGATGAGGATGACCGGGCCCGGAGTGGTGGGGTCCCGCGAGACAGCGATGTCGGTGTCGGGGTAGTCGTCCAGGATCTCATCGAGAACCGCATCGGATCCCACGGCGCGGACGATGACGTCGGCCGCCTGAGAAAGGCCGCCGATGAACAGGTAGGGGTTCGACGTCGTCTCGGGGAGGGTTCCGGGCCCCGGCAACAGCAACTGGACGGCCGAGCGCTCGTATCCAGGCTTCACCACGTTCCACACCCCGAACGAGACTGCCACGGCGACGATCAGCCCAGGCACGACGATGTACCAGCGGCGCAGAAGGCCGCGTCCGATATCGGCGACGTTCATGCGGTGCCCCCTCCGGCATGCAGAACAGCCCTCAGCGTACGCCGATGCCGCGCACGGAGGAAGAGCCGGTCGAGCCACACTGCGACCGACACCCCGACGATCGTCGCCGCCGCCCCCAGCGCCGCGAGGGCGGCGACGGTACTCAGGCGCCCCGGGGTCACCGGCACGATCTCCATGGTCAGCGGCTCGACGTGCGCGGTGATGGCCTCGGAGGGGGCGGTGGTCGCCTGCTGGACCGAGGCCGCCTCGAGGATCTCATCGAGCAGGCGCTTCTGCGTGAGCGCCACCCATTCTTCCGTGCGGCCCACGATCTGGATCTCGATGGTCGCTGTCCGATAGTCCGAGCCCCATTGACCGCCAGCGTTCGGAAGCCCGACCGAAACTCCTTGGCGCACGCCCGCACCGTAGTACGGCGCATCTGACGCGGCGTATCGCATCGGCGGTTTGCCGTCGTTCACCTCTGCCGCAACCGCACCCGCGAATGCGATCACGCTCTCGTCGGTGGTGCCGTTGTCAGGCGCAAGACCGGTCGTCGCCGGAAGCGCGAAGGTCACCGCGGTCTTAGCGACGAAGCTGCCGCCGTCCCGGTAGAACATGACCGCCAGAGCTGCCACGACGAGGATCGTCAGGGCGGGAACGTACCAGCGCCTGCGCAGGCTGCCCAGGATGTCGCGCGTGATCATCCGGCCTCCCGTGATATATGCGGAAGTGCAGCTCTGCCTTCCGCGTGAGGAGTCTATTCCGGAGGTCTGGTGTTTTCCTGCTGTGGCGGGAGTGCGTGCGGAAGCGGCATCCGCTAACGTCTTCTCACCATCCATCGATCGCGTGCCGAGGGGCAGACGTGCTGGATTTCTCGTTCATCATCGTCTCGTACCGGAGCCGCGCCGACGTCGAACGCCTTCTCCAGTCCCTTCCGGACGCCGTGTCCGGGGAATCCTGGTGCGCCATCGTCGTGAACAATGCGCCGGACGACGACCTCTCGTCGCTGATAGACGCCGGACACCCGGTCCGCGTCGTCACCGCGCCAGGGAACCTCGGCTACTCCGGTGGGATCAACCTCGGCACGCGTGTCGCCCCTGCAGCGCGGGTCACCGTCGTCCTCAACCCGGACCTGACGGCGACGGCGGGAAGCATGGCCGCGTTGGCGCGGGCGCTCGACGCCGGCGCGGCCGCGGCGGTACCCGCCATCGTCGACGAGGCCGGCCACCGCCAGGACTCCATCCGACGGGAACCGACGCTCGCCGGGGCATTGGGCGATTCGCTCTTCGGGTCCAGGTGGCCTCGCAGACCAGCCGTGCTGTCCGAGACCCAGCGCGATCCCGGCGCCTACTCCCTTCCGCACCCGGTGGACTGGGCGACGGGCGCCGCTCTGGCGATCCGGGCGGAGACAGCGGCGACGCTCGGGGCGTGGGACGAAGCGCGGTTCTTCATGTACTCCGAGGAGACCGACTACGCCCGGCGCATCCGGAACGCCGGTGGGCAGATCATGTTCGTGCCGGATGCCGTCGTCGTGCACCGCGGCGGCGGATCGGGCCGCTCGCCTCAGCTCGACGCCCTCCTCGAGGTGAACAAGCTCCGCTATTACCGGAAGTGGCATGGCCGGATGTCCTCCGGTGCGTTCGGGGCCATCCTGGTGCTGCGCAACCTCGTTCGCCCGCACCGCGCCGGCGCACGTGCGGCGCTCGCCGCTCTGCTGTCCCCAGCCGCACGCGCGGCGCTGCCCGGGGGCCCACGATGAGCCGCGGCACCATCGTCATCGCCGCTCACAATGAGGAGAGGGTGGTCGGCCGAACCCTCTCGGCACTCTCCGCCGTCGCTCGCGAAGGAACGATTCGCATCGTCGTCGTCTGCAACGGGTGCACCGACAGGACGGCGGACATCGTGAAAGGCTTCCCGGACGTCGATCTCGCGGAACTGGACATCCCCTCCAAGACCGCGGCGCTGCGCGAGGGGGATCGGCGCGCTGCTCCGGGTCCACGCATCTACCTCGATGCCGACGTCGTGCTGACCGCGCGTGCTGCGCGCGATGTCCTCGCCGCATTGGACGGTGGAGCGATCGCCGGACGGCCGCCTCACCGATTCGACACCAGCGCGGCGTCCTGGGTGGTGCGTCGCTGGTATCGCACACGTCAGCGGCTGCCGTCGATAAACTCCGCGCTCTGGGGGGCCGGCTGCTACGGGCTCTCGACTGAGGCGCGGGCGCGGTTCGACGAGTTTCCGGACCTCATCTCGGACGACCTGTTCATCCATGAGCTGGTCTCCCCCGACGAGATCCTGATCGTGGCGACGGACCCGGTGGTCGTCACGACGCCCCGCCGCACGTCCGACCTGCTTCGCATACTCCGCCGCAGCTACCGTTCTCAGAGCGAGGTCATGCCGGATGCGAGGGGCCTCACAGGTGGCCAGAAGAGTCAGCTCATCGACCTCGCTCAGGTGTTGCGCACATCGCCCGGGCGAATCGTGGACGTCGCCACCTACGCCACCGTGATCGTGATCGCGCGGGTGCAGGCTCGCTTCCGCCGGGACCGACCACGCTGGGAACGGGATCTCAGCTCACGTGCAGGGGGCTGAGCCGGAGCCGTCGGCGTGTGACTCGAAGAAGGTCTCATGCCAGACGGCGAGAGACATCAGCGTCCAGATGCGGATGTCCTCATTGAAGACACCGCTCTCGTGCCGCGCCACAACGTCGGCCACGGCTGATCGGTTCAGCGTCTGCGAGACGAATCCGTAGCCCAGCAGGCGTTCTCTGACGCTCTCGCGCAGTGAGGTTCGGAACCAGGCATCGAGTGGCACTCTGAACCCCACCTTGCGGCGATCGACGATCTCATCGGGCACATATCGGCGCGCCACCTCTTTGAGCACCCACTTCGTCGCTCCTCGCCGCACTTTCAACACGGATGGCAGACGGAAGGCGAGGTCGACGAGGCGGTGATCCAGCAGCGGAGGGCGAAGCTCCAACGACGCCGCCATGGACATCCGGTCGCCGCGCTCGAGGAGGTTGTCCGGCAGCCATCCGGCGAGATCCGAGAGAAGCATCGCGCGGATGGGGTCACCGCCAAAAGGCCCCACCGGTGTGGCGACGCGAGTGCTGACGCCCGCCAGCAACACACGCCGCTCGGCCTGCGAAAAGGGTGAGAACCACGCGCGGTACTGATCGACGGGTGTTGGAGCGGCCCACACGCGAAGCCCGATCCTGGCTTTCGAGAACCGCTCCGGGAGGCGTCGATCCAGAGAGTCGCCGACAGCCCGTCGCAGGCTTCGCGGGGGAAGGGAGAGCAGCTGCATGGCGCGGGCGGCCTTGTACTTGGGATAGCCCGCGAAGAGCTCGTCTCCTCCCTCTCCCGACAGCACCACGGTGACGTGCTCGCGCGCCGCCTGCGCCAGCCGGTACACGGCGAAGTCCGCCGGCTCCGACATGGGCGCATCTCGGTGCCAGGTCAGCTCCGGCCAGAGCGCCTCGAAATCTGCCGCGTCAACGTGGACCTCGTGGTGCTCCGTGCCGACGTGACGACTGACGGCGAGAGCGTACGGCAGCTCGTCGTTGCGTGGGTCGCCGAAACCGGCGGAGAAGGTCTTGAGCGGCTCTCCGGTGCGATGGCGCGCCGCCTTGGCGACGATCAGGCTGCTGTCGACGCCTCCACTGAGGTAGGCACCCACCGGCACATCCGCGACGAGCGCGGCGTCCACCGCATCCGTTATCGCAGCGTCGACCGCGTCGATCGCGCTCTCCGGGGTCCACGATGAACCGTCGGGCTCGGGAGGGGTCCAGTACCGGTGCTCGCGGACGGACCCGTCGAGGCGAACCTCCATGCGGTGCGCCGCACGGAGTTTCTTGATGCCCTCGAACATCGTGTGAGGCGCCGTGACCGACCTCCCCGAAAGGTAGGAATCGAGGCTCTCGTAGTCGACGGACGGGCCGGATTCCATACCGGCCAGGATCGCTTTGACCTCGGACGCGAAAAGCATCCCAGTGCTCGTGGTCCGGTGATACAGCGGCAGCACACCGAGGCGGTCGCGGACGAGATGAACGACACCGGCCTCGCGGTCATAAGCGGCGAAAGCGAATTGCCCGACGAGGCGATCCACATAGGTGATGCCGTGCGTTGCGAGTCCGGCCAGGATGGTCTCGGTGTCTCCGTCCGTCTGGAACGGGTAGCGCAGGGATCTGCGCAGCTCCCGGTAGTTGAAGATCTCGCCGTTGAACACGATGGTCCACCGGCCATCGTGGCTCTGCATAGGCTGGCGAGATCCACCCACGTCGATGATCGAGAGCCGCCGGTGGCCGAAGCCGACCGGACCCTCGAGCCAGCAACCCTCATCGTCGGGACCGCGATGTCGAAGCGTCCCGGTCATTTCCTCGACGACATGCCGGTCCGCGCGCGCCTGTTGGAAGCGGATGCTCCCCACGATCCCGCACATTTCATGATGGTAGCGCCCACATCGTCCCGGAGATCATGCCCGTGGAAAGGAAATGAGGCGCCCCACGTGCACGTGGGGCGCCTCGCCGCGGTTGGACCGCTACGGTCGAACGGTGCGACCCTTGCCGTCCGGCTGACTCGGGTCGTAGATGTAGTTCTCCGACCAGGTCTGCCAGCCCGGACCGCCGATGACGTAGCTCGCGCCCCATCCGGTCCCGGTCATACGGTTGTTGACGGCCGTCATGTTGCTGTAGCCGTAGTTCTTGTATTCGAGCGCGAGCTGGTAGCCGGCACCCTCGAGGAGATTGCCCTCCACGCGCACGTTGTCGATCCTACCGGAGTAGGCCTGCACGAAGAACGCGCCGGTGTCATTCCCGGAATCAGAGCCGAAGCGGTTGTTGAGCACGGTGAGGGTGCGGTCGGCCCGGCTCGCGTCCGTGAAGTCGCGGATGGTGAATCCATCGGTGTGGTTCCCGGTCGTTGCGGGATCGCCCCATGCGATGAGGTTCGTCACATAGTTCCGCTCGATGAGCACGTCGAGCTCCTTGCCGGAGTTCATGATCGCGATCCCGCTGCCGAACCCGTGGATGTAGGTGCTGATGACGCTGGCGTTGCCCATGATCCCGGTAGCCCAGGCGGCCGACTCGCGGTCGAGCTTCGATCCGTCGAGTTCGCTGTCGCGGATCGTCACCGTCTGGGGAGCAATCTTGAAGGTGTCGTTGTTCTGCGTGCTCAAGATGGGGAGGCCACGCCAGGCGCTGGTCGGCTGGACGCAGCTGCGCTCGACCACGATGTTCCCGGCCGAGAGATCGAGGTTGGTCGTGATGCGCTTGCCGGAGATCACGGTACCGGCGGCAACGGCCGACGGGCCGCTGTAGAGCGGGAGGTTCGAGCACGACAGGCCGAGCGGCGCGAGGCCCACGGTCGACGCGTTCACGGTCCAACCCGGGCCCGAGCTGGAGCCTGCGGGCTCAGTCGGGGTGGGAGTCGGAGTCGGGGTGGCTGTCACCGTCGGAGTCGGGCTCGGCACGACAGTCGGAGTCGGCGTGGGCGACGTCGTGGGTGGGGGCGACGGCTTCGTCGGGGAGGTCGTGTTCGTCGGGTTCGGCGACGAAGTCGGGCTGGGTGTCGTCACCGGCCCCTCACCGCTCGCGTGACGCTCGTAGACGACATCCACCAGGTAGTTTGAGCCGCTGTACGAGCTGGTCGGGAAGCCCGACGACGTGCCGTAACGGAACACACCAGCACCCCGATCGAGCGTGAAGCCGTTCTGGGTCCGCTGCTGGGTGAGGTCGTTCTCTATGACGGGGTACCCGCCCTGCGGGGCGAAGTAGGAGACGACGTACTTCCGTCCCGCTTCCAGCGCGACGGGCTCGGTGAGCTCGATCGTGCGCCACCCCACCTGGGTGGTCGGTGAGAAGGTGGCGGAGGCGAGGCGGCGTCCGTCGGCCGACCAGAGCGTGGCACTGCGAACGCCATCAGCGTCGCGGCCCTGGTAGTACTGCAGTGCGGTGACGGATCCGTCACGCTCGGGCGTGAATTTCACGCCGAGCTCCACAGGCACACGGTCGGGGTCGACCGCCACCGTCGGCTGCAGGTCATCGGCGAAGATGCCGGTGGCGGTGGTCTCAGCGAGCGCGGGCGCGGCTGCCAGCGCACCCGCGGCGACGGTGGCGGCGGCGATCGTCGCGATCGCCCAGCGGTGAAGGACGCCAGGGCGCTTACGATGGCGCACGGCAGATCGGGTGGTGGGGGGGAGGGACATCAACTGCTCCGGACGTGGGGGGTCGGGGTAAACCCGGCAAGGCTAACCCGACGCGCCCGGGGGAACCCTGGACAGTGAGGACATCCTCATCGATGACTGACCTTTCTCATCAAGCGTTCATCCCCGGCGGCTTGCTCGGCGTCACGGTCGCGGATGAACCGACGCAGCCCGTCGAGATCGTCCAGATCGACGGTCTTCATCCCGTGTATCTCGGGTCGATCCGCGTTGGCGGGGGCGAACGGCCACGCGGATCGTCGCTCCTCATCGGGTTGATTGCCCAATAGCTCGTCGAAGACTCCGACGTAGGCCAGCGCCTGCGGCCGCCAATCGAGCTCGCGCGTCACCCGCTCACGCGCGGCGAGGCCCAACCCGGCGCGACGGTCGTCGTCGTCAAGGAGCGCTTCGACCGCGTCAGCGAAGGCCTGGATGTCGCCTGATCGGACGAACAGGCCGGTGTCGCCCGCGGAGACGCGAGTCTCCTCGAGGTCGAAGGAGACGGAGGGAAGGCCGAAAGCCATGTACTCCATGGTCTTGTTCATCGTGGAGATGTTGTTGAGCGGTGTGTCCGGATCCGGCCCCAGCCCGATGTCGGCGGCGCTGAGGTTGCGTGCGATCTCTCGAGGCCCCACCCGGCCGGTGAAGACGACGTTGTTATCCAGACCCCGCTGGTGGCATTCCCGCTTCAGATCCTCGAAACAGTCGCCGAACCCCATCAGGATGGCGCGGAGATGTATACGGCCACGGGCATGGACCAGTTCATCTATCACCGCCAGAGCATTCTCGACGCCGTCCTGCGGCCCCATGATGCCGATGTACGCCAGGACGCCGGTCGCTCCGTCGCGGACGGGACCAGGGTGGACCGGTCGCATGACCGTCGTATCCGGTCCGCTGCGGACGACGGTGACATGACCGGCGCGGACGCGACCGCGAGAAAGGGCGACGCGCTTGTACGAGCCGTTCGTCGAGATCACCCGGTCGGCCACGCGATACGTCATCCGTTCCAGCCACAAGAGACCACTGAGCTGCAGCCGGCCCGGAACGCTCGTCGGTCGACCGAATCGCGAGAGGTACAGTTCCGGGTTGAGGTCGTGCTGGTCGAAGACAAACCTGACACCCCGCACTCGCCAGAGCAGCGCCAGGAGCCAATAGGTGTCCGGCGGATTGCACGCCTGGATGACGTCGAATCGCTCGCGCCGCCAGGCCCGCAGTGAGAGCCGGGCGGTGCGGATCCACGAGTACGCGAACTCGTAGGCGAATCCGAAGGCCCGTTTCGCCTCCGGCGCCGGGTCGTACTTGTAGATCTTCACGCCGTCGATCACATGGAAGGCGGGGTCACCGGGCCCTTTGGGGCAGATGACCGTGACGCTGTATCCCTGAGCAGTCAGGGCCTGGCACTCGAGCCACACGCGCCGGTCAAGGGGTACCGGCAGGTTCTCCACGATGATCAGTACCCGACGACGACTGTTCGCTCTCTTCATTTCGCCTGCCCCCGCTCTAACTCGCCTCGTCCAACAGCGCCAGGAAGTCCTGTGCGCGGTGCTCCCAGCTGTGCTGCTGTGCGAATCGCCGCCGCTCGGCTCCCGCATCGTCGGACTCGACGCGGTCGAGCTCCCTGACGACCAGCCGGGCGAAGTCTTCGCCGTCCGACGCGATGCTGACGTGGTCGGTGGCAAGCCAGCGAGAGGCGGCGAGATCGCTCGAGACCACCGGCACTCCCGCTGCGAGGTACTCGAGCGTCTTCAGGGGGAAGCTGGAGCGGTTGAAGTCGCTCGGTGCATAGGGCGTCAGCCCGACTCCGAGCCGCGACAGCTCCGCTGGCAGGCGATCGGGCTCGACCTCGCCGGCCCACTCGACGTCCGGCCGATCGAGGAGCGCGGTCAGCCTCTGCGAGAACCGGGGGTCGCTGTCGGTCCTCGGCCCGACCAGGCGCAGCGCAACACCACGGTGCAGGACGGCTTCCAGCAGACCCAGGTCGAGCCGCTCGTTGAGCTGGCCCACGACGCCGGCGACACGTTCCCTCTGAGTGTGGTGGGCAGCGAGAACCGGCGCCCCGTTGGGGATGACCGCTGTCACCTGTGGCAGCACACCATCCGCGCGCAACCCGTCCAGCAGCGGAGGCGAGATCGCCACCACCGCGTCGGACTTCGCGGCGTTCGCGTGAACCGTCTCGCGCACCCACGAGCGTTCGAGACCCATCAGACCACTGCCGCCGATCCAGTCGTCCGTCAGGTAGAGGATGCGCCGAGAGGACGGGAGGTGCGGGAAACTCGCCACCGGGCTGGCCACGATCACCGGCCCGGAGAACCGTCGTCCTGTGATGCGCCGCTCAGTGATGTGCTGCAGCACCTCAGTGAGCGGGCGGATCGGCCGACGGCTGAACCCGGGAGGAGCGGGCACCCGCAGCCTGACGACGGAGTCAGCCACCACATCGACCGCGGGCGCTGCACCGCCGATCCATCCCCGCCATTGACGGCGGTGCGGCGAGTCCACCCACAGCACCCCGCGGTGAGCGGCGATCGCGGTCACCATCCGGCGATCGGTGCCGACCATGTCATCCCAGCCCACGCCGGCGATCCACAGGATCGGTGGTTCATTGCCCATGATCGCTCCCAGAGGGTTCGGGGTCACCTGGACGGGCGGGCAGGATCCTGGGCGGAGCCGCTCCGCTGGCCGTGACCGTTCGGGAATTGAAGTCGTCTGTCGCCTCGGTGCCGAGGGCACGCCGTACGCGCTTGCCGACGTAGTAGCGCGAATATCGCGCGAGTGCGGCTGCCTCATGGGCGTGCGGAAGGCGGCTGGGTCTGCCGAGCGCTCGTCGGTAGACCTCGACCTGCAGGTGCGCTGCGCGCGCGAGCGAGAACCGGCGCCGCACCAGCTCCAGCCCGAACCTCCCGAGCCTCCCCCGCTCCTCCGTGTCGCCCAGCAGGGGGAGGAGCTCTGCCTCGAGCTGCTGCGGACCCGCGTCCCGCCCGGCTCCGACGCCGTACCACCCGGTCCACAGGAACTGGTCCGCCGTACCCGGCCGGAGTGTTCTCCAGAAGCCGTTCTCACCCTGGACGATCAGCGGAACGCCATAGGCGAGCGCGCGCAGAGCCGATCCTCCCATCCCGATGGAGATGTCGGCCGACGCGTACGCCGCGCGCGGATCTGCGACCTGTCCCGTCATCACGATCGTCCCGGCACCGAACTCCTCGTTGACGGCCCCGGCGCGCTCCGCCACCACGTCGCGCGCCGGACCGTCACCCACGAGGACCAGCCGCACCGGGGTGGATCGCGAGAGGCGACCCACCACGTCGATGGCGGTCACGAGGCCTTCGAGCTTGAGCTCGTGTGCGAAGCGCGTGACCGCCACGATGTTGATACGACGGGCATCGACCCCGTACGTGCGCCGGAACCGCTCGAGATCGCCCGGTGGGGCGTCGATGTCGTTGTGAGCGAGGTCGACGGGAGGCTCGATGACGACGGTCCGCACCCGCCCCGCCGCGCGCTCATGGGACGCGATCTCCGCCGTTCCGACCACGAGCAGAATGTTGCGGGGGATGAACGGCGCCACGGACATCGACATGACGGTCCCCACGACGGTCGCACTCCCAGGGACACCCATGGCCAGCGCGGAGTCGAGCACCGGCGGCCACTCGTACCCGTGGAGGATGTCGAGGGCGCGGTCGCGAGCGAGCCGGCGCAGCGCAGCGGCGGTGACCGGGGACGGCCGCCTGCCTTGGGGCGGCGCCGCGATGAATTCCAGGCCCAGGTCTTCGATCCGGGAGTTCAGCGTCCCCGCCCGCCCGAACATGCAGACCTCGTGGCCGAGGTCCCGCACGGCTGCGGCGAGCTCGATGGCGTTCAGCTGACTGCCACCCATGCCCAGATCGTGCGGGTAGACCAGGATCCTCATCGCGTGGCCGCCTCTTCGACACGGCGCAACGTGCCGATGGAGCCGCGGGAGAGCCACAGCAGCGCACCGATGATCAGGACCGCCAGCACCCCGGCGGCGAGCGCGGCCAGGAGATCACTGACGAAGGCGACCGACAAGAGCCGGCCGCCCACCCCCGCCACGACGGCCGCCATCAGCGGGACCACAGCCGCTCGGGCCAGGACGACGATGTCGATCCCGGCACGAGCGAGGGCCCATCCGTAGCAGACGACGAGGACGAGCGTGGCGACGACGAACTGCGCGATCGCCACTCCCTCGATCCCGCCGGAGTGGGCGCCGATCAGCAGCGCAGGCACCAGCGAGACCAGCCATACGATCTGAATCGTCATCAGCGTCGCGGACCGCTTCCTCACGGCGAGGAAGTCGTAGGCCAACTCGAAGACGATTCGCACCGCGGCCTGCAGCGCGAGCCACTGCAGAGCGAGCGCCGCCGGCGCCCACACCTCCCCGTACACGAAGGTCACGATCGGGACCGCCGCACCCGAGAGAAAGGCGCAGGCCGGCAGGGCGACGGCGAGTATCAGCCGGAATCCGGCGCGGAAGTTCACCGCCATGCGTGCGTCGTCCTGCTGCATGCGGGCGAAGGCGGCCGGTGCGACCGCGCGGATCGGCTGCGACAGCATGCTGACCGGCCAGCTCGCGAGATTGAAGGCCAGGAGATAGAAGCCGAGCGCCTGCGGGCCGAGGACAGCGCCGACCACGATCTGATCGGCGTAGCCGACGGCGAACACGATCATGCTCGCTCCGGCGAGCGGGATGCCGAAGCGCAGGAGAGGACCGATGAGCCGGCGATCCCACCCGAATCGCAGCCGGATGGGGCTGAATGCGATCAGCATGACGCTGAAGACGACGGATGCTGCGACACGGCCGATCGCGAGGCTCATCGCGCCCCATCCCAGGAGGGCCAGCAGCACCGAGATCCCCGCACCGAGCCAAATGTTCACCTGGTCGGCGATGGTGCGTCGGCCCTGTTGATACTCCCGCTGCATGATGGCGGCAGAAGTGGCGACCAGGCCGTTCAGCGGTACGCACAGCAGCATGACGCGGACGACGTCCGTCGCCGACTCGTCGCCCATGGCGGCCGCGAAGGCGGGGGTGGCGACGTAGGCGACTGCGAAGAAGAGCAGGCTCGCGGCCACGGAGACCGTCGTCACGGTGGGGGCGATCCGCCGTGGATCGCCCTCCCAGCGAACGATGGCGAGACTCACGCCCAGCTCGTTGAAGCTCAGCACTGCTGCGAGGGCGACCAGGGCGACGGCGTACGTGCCGAAGTCATCAGGCCCGAGGACGCGCGCGATGATGATGGAGATCAGCAGAGTGCCGAGCTTGCCGAACGCGGTGTTGGCGAAGCTCCATCCCAGCGCTCGCGTGGCGCCCGGTTCTCTGCGCTCTGATCCGACCATCGCGCCGCCCTAGCCTTCCGTCTCCCGGGTGGCGGCGCGCAGCGCGTCGGCGACGACCTCCTGCTGGGTCTGCGTCAAATGGGGGAACATCGGCAGGGAGAGGATGCGGTCGGCGGCGGCCTCTGCCACCGGGAGCTCGCCGCGTCGTTCTCCGAGATGGGCATACGCGTCGGTCAGGTGCAGCGGCGTCGGGTAGTGGACGCCGACTCCGACGCCCGCCGCGTGCAAGCGGGCACTCACGCAGTCCCGGTCGGCGACTCGAACGACATAGAGATGCCAGACGTCCGCGTTGCCCGTCCGGGACACCGGACGGCGGACGCCGTCGATTCCACCGAGAAGGTCGGCGTAGCGGTGAGCCGCAGCCCGCCTCGCGTCGTTCCACCCCTCGAGGCGGCGCAGCTTCGCACGGAGGACGGTGGCCTGCACCGCATCCAGCCGGGCATTGAAGCCGATGCGGTCGTGGACGTACTTGACCGAGCTGCCGTGGGCGCTGAGATTGCGTGCCAGTTCGGCGATGTGCGCGTCGTTCGTCATGACGGCCCCCGCGTCGCCGGCAGCTCCGAGATTCTTGCCGGGATAGAAGCTGGTCGCGGCGACGACGCCGAGCGCCCCCGCGCGTCCCATCGGGCCCGATGCGCCCTGCGCCTGCGCGGCATCCTCCACCACCGCCAGGCCGTGGCGCTCGGCCACCGCGATGACCGGATTCATCGGCGCGACCTGTCCGAAGAGGTGCACCGGCGTGATGGCCGCGGTGCGAGACGTGATCGCCGCCTCCGCCGCCGCCGGGTCGATGAGGAGGTGTTCGGCGTCCACGTCCACGAACACGGGGATCGCCCCCACGCGCGACGCCGCCTCCGCCGTCGCGATGAAGGTGTTCGCCGGCATGATGATCTCGTCACCGGGGCCGATGCCGATCGCGCGGTAGGCGAGTTCGAGGGCGTCGGTGCCGTTGGAGACCCCCACCACGTGCTCCACGCCGACGTACTCGGCGTACTCCTGCTCGAATGCCGCGACCTCGGGGCCCCCGATGAACGAGGCCGACGAGAGTTGATCCCGCCAGGTCGCGACGACCTCGTCGGCGATCTCGGCTTGCTGCGCCGCGAGGTCGACGAAGGGGACCGGGATGCTCATGCCAGCCGCCCGATCTCGCGTGCGGGGACGCCGGCCCAGGTCGCCTCGTCCGGTACGTCGTCCAGGACGACGGCGCCCATCCCGACGGTCGCAGCGATGCCGACGCGGAGTCCCTGGCGTACGGACGCGTTCATCCCGACGTACGCTGCCTCGCCGACGCGCACGGACCCGCCGAGGGACACGCCCGCCGCGAGTGTGGCGAAGTCCTCCAGCACGTCGTCGTGCGTGACGGTGCAGTTCGGCATAACGACGACGTGCCGGCCGATCGCCACGTCAGCCGTGAGGACGACGCCGTCCAGCAGGATCGTTCCGGGCAGGACGTGGCTCGAGCGGCCCATCCGCACGGTCCCCGCGATGAATGTGGCGTACCGCCGCTCGCCGATGCCGGCGTCGCGCAGCCGTCGCACCACGCTGCGACGGCCCTGACCGCGCCCGACGCACACCAGCAGCGCCTCGGCCCGAGACGCGGCATCCATCACCGGCCCGAGCACGGGGACCCCTCCGACCTCGGTGGCACGCAGGTCCGGGTCGTCGTCCAGAATTCCAACCACTCCGGGCATGCCCGCGGCGAGTACCTCCCGCGCGAGTCCGCTCGCGCCGATGAGAAGGACGCTGTCAGCCATCACGCCGCTCCGCCTGACAGGCGCAGGACGGCGATGACGCGGTCCTGATCCTCCTCGGTCAACTGGTGGTAGACGGGCAGGATGAGCGTGCGATCGGTGAGGCGCTCGGTGGCGGGCAACCCGGCCTCAGGCGTGAGCTCCCGATAGGGCGGCTGGCGATGCGCCGCCATGATCCCGCGCCGCGCGGAAATGTCCTCGTCGGCGAGCGCCTCGAGCAGGCCGTCGCGATCGGTCGGGTAGTCCTCGCCGATCTCGACCCAGAACGACTGGAAGTTGCCCGCACCGTACGGCGGGTCGGCGACGGAGCGGAGGCCGGCGATGCCGTCGATCGCCACCTGGTAACGACCGGCGATCTCCCGCCGGCGGGCGACGATCTGCGGCAGCCTGGCGAGCTGGACGAGTCCCACGGCCGCCTGCAGGTCGGTCATGCGGTAGTTGAAACCCACCTCGGTGTACTCCTCCGCGGGGGCGAGGACCGACGCATGCCGGTCTGCGGCTGAGGCGCTCATCGCGTGTTCGCGGAGATGCCGGGCGCGATCCGCCCAGTCGGGGTTCGCGGTGGTGAGCATTCCCCCCTCGCCGGTGGTGAGCAGTTTGCGGGGATGAAACGACCACGCGGCGATGTCGGCCCCCGCGCCGACCGGTCTCCCCTTGTAGGTCGATCCCGCGCCGCACGCGGCGTCTTCGACGACCACGATGTTGAGCTGGTCGGTGAACGAGCGGATGTCGTCGATGTCGACGGGCACACCGCCTTGATCGACGGCGATGACGGCGCGCGTGCGCGGTGTCAGCGCATCGGCGACCGTGTGACCGGTGACGTTGCCGGTCGCCGGGTCGACGTCGGCGAACACCGGGTTGGCGCCCACGTACCGCACCGCGTTCGTGGTGGCGATGAAGGAGAAGGACGGCACCACGACGTCATCTCCTCGTCCGACCCCCGCCACGAGGAGCGACAGGTGCAGCGCGGTCGTGCAGCTGCTGGTGGCGACGGCGGAACGCGCGTCCATCGCGTTCGCGAACGCCTGCTCGAAGCGTGCGACCCGGGGCCCCTGCGCAATCCAGCCGCTCGCGATCACCTCGGCCGCAGCATCCGTCTCCTCCTGACCGAGCCACGGGACCATGACGTTGATCCGCCCGCTCATGGCACCGTCACCGCCCGTCCCGCGGCGATCTCGCCGCGGAGCGGCCGCCACCATTCGACCAGCAGCCGGAGTCCGTCGTCGAGGCCGATCGTCGCCGCGAAGCCGAGATCGCGCCAGGCCGCGGAGGTGTCCGCGAGGCGACGCGCGACGCCGTTCACCGCGCGCTCGGGACCGTGCTCGACGCCGAGGTCCGAGCCCATCGCCCTCAGCAGCGCCTCAGCGAGTTCGAGGAGGCTCGTCTCGGTGCCGCTGGCGATGTTGTACGTCCCCTCCGCGACATCGCTTCGGGCCGCGAGGATGTTGGCGGCCGCGATGTCGGGCACGCAGACGAAGTCCATCGTCTGCCTGCCGTCGCCGAAGATGAGCGGCGGCCGACCGTCGGCGATGCGCTCCATCCAGCGCACGAGCACCTCGGTGTACAGGCCGTGGACGTCCATGCGGGGGCCGTACACGTTGAAGTAGCGCAGCAGCACGTAGTCCAGGCCCTGCATCGCACGGAAGCTGCGAATGAGCCCCTCATCGAAGGTCTTCGCCGCGCCGTAGAGCGTGTCGTTGTTCTCATGGTGGTGACGCTCGGTCGTGGGGAACTCCTCCGCCATGCCGTACACCGACGCACTGGAGGCGGAGACGAGCTTCTTCACGCTATGCCGCGCCGCGGACTCGACGACGTTGAAGGTGCCGTCGACCAGCACCTCGAGCGCGAGGCGGGGCTCTTCGGCGCACTGGGTGATCCTGATCGCCGCCTGGTGGAAGACGACGTCCTTGTCGGCGGTCAGGTCGTCGACGAGCCGGGCGTCGCGGATGTCGCCGTCGATGAGTTCGACACGCCCGCTCGCCAAGGCGCCGTCGAGGTTGGCGCGACGCCCCCGGGCGAGGTTGTCGAGCACGTCGACGTGGGCGACGCCGGCCTCCAGGAGCTGGTCAACGAGGGTCGAGCCGATCGTGCCCGCACCGCCGGTGACCAGGATGCGGGTGCCTTCGAGGTCGGTCATGCTCGCTGGACTTCCTTCTCACGGGTGTCGACCTGGGTCTCGACCGGGCGCGGTGCGCCGAACGCGCGCAGGCTGGCCGACGCGCCTTCGAGCACCGAGAGGACGCGAAGGCCGGCGTCGCCGCTCGTCCGCGCGGGCCGTCCCTCGCGGATCGCGCTGGCGAACTCTGCGACCACCGCGGCCAGCGCCTCGCGCTCCGGGAGGGCGGGCGCCCAGGTGTCGCCCAGCCGGTAGGAGATGTTCGCGGCCCGGGTGTCGGCCATCGCCTTGGACTGCAGCGCGAGGTCCACTCCACGGTCGTAGACACTGACGCGCTGCTGGGGATTGAGGTCATCCCATACGAGCGTGCGCTTGGTGCCGCCGATGACCATCTGACGAATCTTCGTGGGGCTCAGCCAGTTCACGTGCACATGGGCGATCCCGCCGGCCACGAGCGGCATCGCCAGGTATCCGATGCACGCCTTGCCCGTTGCGAGCGGGTCGGAGCCGTGCGCCGAGACCGAACTGACGTCGAGCCCGCCGGGCAGGACGTAGTCCATTATCGAGAGGTCGTGGGGAGCGAGATCCCAGAACACGTCCACGTCGGGCTGGATGAGCCCCAGGTTGATGCGCACGCTGTCCACGAAGAGGATCTGGCCGAGCGCCCCCTCGTCTATGAGGTCGCGGATCTTCAGCACGGCCGGTGTGTAGCAGTACGTGTGGTCGGCCATGAGCACGCGGCCGTTCCGATGCGCCCGCGCGACCATCTCGAGGCCGCGTTGGCGTGTGTCGGCGACCGGCTTCTCGACGAGGACATGTTTGCCTGCGTCAAGGGCGGCGAGCACCACCGTGTGATGGGTGCGCGCAGGTGTTGCTATCGCAACCGCGTCGATGGTGGGATCGGCGAGCACGTCCTCTAACTCGGCCGTCACCGACACCCCGCCGATACTGTCCGACACCCGCAGTGCGCGCGCGACATCGAGGTCGCAGATCGCGGCCAGCTCCCAATCACCGGATGCGCGGAAGTTCCTCGCGAGGTTCGGACCCCAGTAGCCCGCACCGATCACCGCCGCCCTCAGTCTCTTCGCCATCTCGAGCACCCCCAATCCCTTCCCCTCCGGTCCCCAACCGGAGCGTTCAGCTCGTTACAAAGCGTTCACCCCATCAGCTCTTCGTTCAGTCGGGATCGAAGACGACGTCGACCCAGTACTTGTTGCTGTTGACCGTGATCGGATTCCCCGAGCCGAACCCCGCGACACCGCCGCTGGCGATCGTGGACAGTGGGCCCACGGTTACAGCAGACGCGAGCGCGCCGTTGGTGACGGCATAGCGGCCGGAGCTAAGCAGAGTCACGCGGTACTCCGTGCCGACGGTCAAGCGCACCGGCGTCGCGAGCACCGCCGTCTGCCAGCCGGACGCGGTCTCGTTCCGGAAGGTGACCTGGGCCAGCACCGTTCCGTTCGCGCTCCTCAGGTAACCCGTGTGCGTCCCACCGTTCTGGGTGCCCTTGTAGTACCGGATGGTCGTGACGACGCCTGGGGCGCTCACGCGGATCCGGGTGCCGGTCTGATAAGCGAGCCCGGCATTGGCGTTCGCATTGGTCGGGGTGCCGCTGGTAAAGAGGCTGACCTGATCAGGTTTGGCCATCGTCGTGAAGGACCACGTCCCGTTCGCGACCGCCGTGCCGTTGGCGGTGACCGTCGCGGTGTACACGGTCGTCCACCCCAGCGTCGCCGTCGGAGTGAAGGTGACGACACCGGTCGAGGCGTCAAAGCTGCTGGTTCCCGCGACGGTGGCTGACCCCGCTCTCACGACGAGGGACGCAGACACGGCCCCGGCCAGCGTTGCGGTGATCTTCGTCGTCGCAGGCTCCACGTTCGCGGCCGCCGCCGCAGGCGACGTCGCAGTGAGGGTCGCCGCGGCGACTGTCGTGAAGGACCAGGCGCCTCCGGCCACGGCGGCGCCGTTCGCGGTAACCGTGACCGTGTACGTCTTGGCGTTCGCGAGCGCCGCGCTCGGTGTGAAGGTCACCACGCCGGTGAGGGCGTTGAACGCCGACGTGCCAGGGACGCTCGTGCCACCGGTCGTGACCGCGAGCGAGGCCGACTCGGCGTTGCTGAGCTTCGCGGTGATCGACACGGTCGTCGGATCCACGTTCGTGGCGGAGGCTGCCGGCGTCGTCGAGATCACCGCGGCTTCCGGCACCGTCGAGAACGACCACGTCCCGCCAGCGACTGCCGCCGAGTTGGCGGTGACCGTCGCAGTGTACGACTTCCCGCGTTGCAGCGGAGCGCTCGGTGTGAACGCCACCACCCCCGTCGCCGTGTCGAAGGCGGACGCGCCGCCGACCGGTGTCCCTCCCAGCGTGAGGCCGAGCGTTGCCGTGGTCGCATTGGACAGCGTCGCCGTGATCGGTGCGGTGACCGTCACGTGGGTCGCCCCCGCGGCGGGAGACACCGATGTGAGCGCCGGCCGGAAGTCGATCAGCGGATCGACGAAGTAGCCGGATGCGCCGGACGACTGGTCGGGGAATCCTCCGTTGACGCCGTAGCGGAAGCGGCCGTTTGCGGTGGCGGGCGCGGTGATGTCGCCGGACACCTTCGGGGCCGCGAAGTAGCCGCCTGTGTAGGAGTAGCCGCCGTTCGGCGCCAGATACGACACGACGTACGTCTGACCAGGCGCGACGCTGATGGGCGTCGCCAGGGCGGCCGACTGCCACCCCGAGGCCGACTCGGCGAGGAATGTCACCCGCGACAGGATGGCCCCGGTGCTGTCCCACAACGTGCCGCGATGGACGCCGGTGTTCCCCTCGCCCTTGTAGAAACGGATCGCGGTGACCTTGCCGACCTTAGCGACGGTGAAGGCGGTGCCCAGCTCGACCGGCGCGGTCTCGGCGACGGACGCCAACTGCGGCAGGTCGGCTCCGAAGAGCGTCTGCATCGTCCCGGCGGCCGCCTCGGCCACACGGAAGACCCAGGAGTCGAGCGTTGCGCCATCGAGGACCACAGCCGCCGTGTAGTTGCCGGAGGAGACCAGCGCCGTCGACGGCACGAACCGCACCACGCCGGTCGCGCGGGTGAACGAGGAGGCTCCGGCGACGGCGCCACCGGGGCCCGTCACCGTGAGGGACGGCGTCTGCGACACGCTCACCCCGTTGACCGTCGCCGACACCGCGGAGTCGACCGCGACGCCGTCCGCCCCTCGCGCGGGACTCGGACCCGTCACCGCCAGCGTCGTCTGCACGACGAACTCGACGTCCACGAAGTAGTTCGTCGAGTTGTACGTGTTGGTCGGCGCCACCCCACCCGAGCCGTAGCGGTATCGGCCGTTTGCGCCCGCGATGGTCTTGAGCGGCCCGCTCGACACTTCGGCCGCCAGCGCGGCCGGCGTGTAGGCGTATCGCCCGGCCGGAGCGAGGTACGAGACGGTGTACGTCTGGCCGGGGCCCACCACCACCGGACTCGACAGCACCGCGCGCTGCCAGCCGGACGATGTCTCGTCGACGAATGTCACCTGCGCGAGTCGTGTTCCGTCCTGAGCCCAGAGCGATCCCACGTGTACCCCGGAGGTCGCTGCACCCTTGTAGTACCGGATCGCCCGGATCTCGCCGACGACCGAGGTCGTGAACGCGAGGCCGAGCTCGACCGACGCCGTGTCGCCCATCTCCGCCTCGACGGTCGGGGTCGCCGCGGCGAAGAAGGTCGTGATGGTCTGCCCTTCTGGGGGCGCGACGACGAAGGACCACGAGACATCCGAGCCGGAGGATCCGTTCGCACCGGCCAGCCCCGTGATCACGACCGAGACGGAAGCGCCACGGGCGAAGGCGGACGACGGGGTGAAGGTGATCGTCTTCGCGTCCGATGACAAGGCCCACGTCCCGGAGACGACGGCGCCGTCGGCCTTCACCGTGCCCTGGTAGCCTCCGGCCATCGCGCCGCTGAAGACCGCAGAGACTGTCGTCGTCGGAGCCGCGTCGAGCGCAGCGTGCTGAGGCGACACCGACACGAGCGTGGGTGCGACGGCCGCGGGGATGAAGACGACGTCCACTCCGTAGCTCGCCGTAGATGTCTGCGACGGATAGCCGCCGCTGTACGTGAATGCCCCGCCGTTGGCAGGAACGGTCAGTGGCCCTCGCGCGTAGCCGGCGCCGAACTGCCCGGCCGTGACGGCGTATCCGCCAGCGGGCGCCAGGTAGGAAGCGGTGTAGGTCTGCCCCGGCACGACGCTGATCGGCGTCGGAAGGGTGACCGTCTGCCATCCCGTCGACGATTCGTTCTGGAAGGTGGCCGCCGAGAGCTGGGTGCCGTTGGCCGCCCACAGCGCACCGACGTGCGTTCCGGCATTGCCGGCGCCCTTGTAGAACTTGATCGCCGTGATCTTGCCGGCCATCTGGACGCTGAACCTCACTCCGACCGTGACCGAGTCACGGTCGGCATCCGACCCGACGGTCGGCGTCGTGCTCTCGGGGTAGAGCGAGCAGGGGCACTGGCCCTCGGGGAGATCGACACCCTGTGTGGTGAAGCTCCACGAAGACGCCGCGTCCAGCCCGATGCCGTTGGCGTCCTTCGCCGTCGGCGTGACCGTGTACGTCGTCGATGCGGTGAGCGGGCTCACCGGGGCGAAGCGCGCCGTCCTGGTCGACGCGTCGTACGAGACGGTTCCCTCGACCGAGGCGCCCGCAGCATCCTTCATCGTGATCCCCACCGTGGCGGGATCCGCAGGGCGCGTGAACGTGGCCGTGATCGTGGCGCTGAGCGGCACGCTGGATGCTCCGGGCAGCGGGGTGCGGGCGCTGATGCGGAGCGGCGACGAGTCCGACTTCGTGAACATGACGTCGACGAAGTAGTTGCCCTCTTTGTAGGTCGCCGTCGGGAAGGCGCCGGCGCTCGCGTACACGCCCGGGGAGTCTGTGCCCGCGACGTTGTTGACGCTCAGCGGTGGCGACGTGACGGACTTGTACGGCCAGTACAGATCAGTCGTCGCGTACCGGCCCTGCGGTGCGGTGTACGACACCGTGTACGGCGTGCCCGCGATGACCTCGACAGGGCTGACGAACTCGGCTGTCTGCCAGCCGGCAGCCGTCTCATTCGTGAAGGTGACCGTGGCGATTCTGGCGCCGGTCGCGTCCCACAGCGACCCGACATGGGTGCCGCCGTTGCCCGCGCCCTTGTAGAAGCGGACTCCCGTGACGAACCCGTCCGTTGTCGGAGTGAAGCGCAGCCCGAGCTCGTAGGCGCCCACATCGGAGGTCGAGGCCACGGCGGGGACGGCGTTCCCGAAGACACTCGCGGGGCCAGTGATGTTGAGGCTCCGGGTCGTCCCCGCCGTGGAGTAGTTCGCGCTGTCATCGATCGCGCGGACGATGAGCGGCGTGGTGCCCGTGCCGGACTGGATGTACGTGAACGTCCAGCTCGTGGTGCCCTGGGCCGGGTGCCAGGTCGTGCCGCCATCCGTGGAGGCCTCGACACCGGCGACCCGGCCACCGACATCGCTCGCCGTGCCAGTCGCGGTGACCTGAGTGCCGTTGGCGATGGACTGACCCGCGGTGGGCGTGCTGATCGCGACGACAGGTGCCGTCGTGTCGGTGCTCTTCGTGGCGGCCACGAGGCCGGACATGAGCGACCCGGGCTGAGCGCCCATGTCGGCAAGCAGGTTCACCTGGGCCTGCTGCATGCGCACGTCGGCCGCGGCCCCATTGCCGTCATGGGTCTGGTCGAGGCCCCAGCCCCACTGGATGCTCGCCGCGGAGAACACGAGCGCTCCGCTCTGTGCCCGATACAGGGTGACGTGATGCGTCGTCGTCCCCGCCACCACCGTGCTGCCGTAGTCGGTCAGATACTGCGGCGTCGGTCCGGTCGTCGTTGACAGGCGGATGAGTCCGTGCGGGCGCGAGCCGTTGTCGACGTCTTCGTTCGCCTCGTACCCGATGGTGTGCGCCGCGAGCGAGGCGCTGGTGCCGGATGCCAAAGACGCGAGCGAGGTGTTGCGCCACAACCGCGTCCTGCCCTCCTCGCTGCTGACCTGCACCGCGAGATCCACGTCGTTGACCATGTACATCGTGCCGGTCAGGCGGTTCTCGGGCAGACCGCCGCCTTGCGCAGGGGGCGCGAAGCGCGGGTCCCGCCACGTTCCCGTCCACTGTGAGCTCGGGTCGATCTTGGCGTTGCTCCACGTCTCCTTGTAAGACACGAGCGTGCGGTACCCGGTATTGGAGCCGTCGGCGGAGTTCTCGTAGCGCGTTCGCCAGTACCCCTCATTGCCGGCGAGGAACTGCAGATTCACCCCTGCGTCGCGTGCCGCCTCGATATTGGCGCGCTGCGCTCCCGACCAGTACTCGTCGTGGCCGACTGACATGAACACCTTGTGATTGAGCAGCTCACCGCCCCGCCGGTCGGTGTCGACGCCCGCGAGGTAGCTCACGTCGTAGCCGTTGCGCTCCATGAACCGCACCGTCGCGTACTCGGAGCTGAAGTAGAAGTCGCGGCCCGAGCTGTTGCCGCGCGTGGCGAAGGGCCGGTTGTAGCTGATCTTGTAAGCACGCCCATTGGTCGCGCCCTGATAGAAGTCGGACCCTCCGTACTTGTTGTACGCCTGCCACGTCGGGTCGGAGGTCTGGAACAGCACCTCGGAGTGGTTGCCGTCGTTGCGCACGATGAAGATGATGTGGCTCGAGTCGGCGTTGTCCGTCCGCGTGAGCTTGGCGATGTATACGCCCGAGACGGCGTCCGCCGGCACATTCCAGGCTGCCGAGACCCCCCAGTTGCCGCAGTCGTAGAGTCCGGTGGCCACATCCGAGATGCACTGCGGCTGCCCCTGCGGCAGCGTCGCGGTGACGGGCACGGACGTGATGAAGCGCGCACCGAGCCCCTGGTACCAACCCGTCCGGTAGACGTCGATGCGGTATGAGCGCGCGTCCGTGTCGATCTTGAAGTCGATGCGCTGCCCGGCGTTGACGGAGATGTCCGTGGCGAAGCCCTGGATCGACGGCTCCCCCGCCCCGTCGATGTCCCACACCGAGGGGTCGGTCCCCGGTTTCTGGTTCTCGCACGTGATCGGGTTGATGTTCGCCCCGCACGGGCTCGCTGCGCGTGCCTGCGGGCCTGCCGGAACCGCGATCAGCAGTGCGGTCACGAGCGCTGCGAGCGCAGCGAAGGTGATCGCCTTCCTGCGGTACGTCCGTGATCCGGGCGGAACCGTCGCCAGAGGCTGGTTGATCCCCATGAGCTTCCCAATTCCCGACGCCCTCGTCGGTGCTGCCTTCCCGTCGGCCTTCGGGTGACCGGCTGAGAAGACATCCGCGTGCGATACTTCCCCAGTGCCCGCGGAGGGTCCCGCGCGCAGTATAACTGCATCACGACGCACAATGGAACCCGAGCGGCGAAGCGGGGAAGAGGACGATGGGCGATTCCACGACGATCCAGGCATCCGCCGACGTGGCCGGCAGCGCCCTGCTGGGCGCCAGAACACGCGTCTGGCACCTCGCGCAGATCCGCGAGCACGCGGTGCTCGGCGCCGACTGCAACATCGGCCGCGGCGCCTACATCGGGCCGGGCGTCGTGCTCGGCGACGGGTGCAAGATCCAGAACCACGCCCTCGTGTACGAGCCGGCGCATCTCGGCGACGGCGTCTTCATCGGCCCCGCCGCCGTGCTCACCAACGACGAGTTCCCGCGGGCGGTCAATCCCGACCTCACTCCGAAGACCGAGGACGACTGGCATCGGGTGGGCGTCACCATCGGCACCGGAGCGTCGATCGGCGCCCGGGCCGTCTGCATCGCCCCGGTCACGATCGGCGAATGGGCGCTCGTCGCCGCGGGCGCCGTGGTCACGAAGGACGTCGTGCCCTACGCCCTCGTCGTCGGCGTGCCGGCGCACCGGGTCGGCTGGGTGGGGCGCGCGGGCAAGCCCCTGCGGCCCGAGGGCGACCAGTGGGTGTGCCCCGACACCGGTGAGCGCTACTCGCAGGACGGCGAGCGCCTCACGCCTGTCGGATAGCGGATGCCGCGGGCCGCAGCATCCGCTTCCCTACAGCTCGCCCGGCTGCATCGCCTCGCGGTCGAGCTCCTCGACGAAGCGGCGGGCGGGGCTGACCTCGGCGCCGGGCTTGCGGGGCGCGTAGACGACCAGCGAGTGGAAGAGGAAGCGGACGAAGAACGCGACCACGAGGGTGATCGCCGTCGCCACGACCGCCGAGATGTGCCCGGTCGATACCATCATCGCGACGATCGGGATGCGGATCACGGCCTCGGCGTTGTTGAACGTGAACGACTTCGCGAAGCGCAGCCACACGCCGGAGGCGCTCTCGCGCATGTCCTGGAAGACGAAGCGCTCCTGCAGCAGGAAGTTGCCGATGATCGTGACCTCGGCGGCGACGATCGCGGCGACGATGTAGTCGACGCCCCAGTGGGTGAGAGCCCAGACGATCGCGACGTTGGCGACGGCGCCGAATGCACCGATCACGGCGAACAGCGACATCTTGCCGAACCGCAGCGCGGTCAGCTGCGTGAGGAAGTGCAGCCCCTGGCGCACCGACGCCTTCGACTCGCCCGCGTGGCGGTCGGCGAAGTCGAAGGGGATCTCTGCCACGCGCATCGGGCGGCGCGCGAGGATCTCGAGGAGGATCTTGAAGCCCTGCGGCCGCAGCTGCTCGGCGTCGATCGCGCGGCGATCGATGAGGAAGAACCCCGTCATCGGGTCGGAGACGTCCTTCAGCCGGATGGGGAACATCGCGCGCGTCACCGCAGTCGACGCCTTCGACACCATCACCCGGGTGCGGTCGGCGAGGCCGCCCGCGGTGCCTCCGCCGGCGTAGCGCGAGGCGATCACGACATCCACGTCGCCGCGCGAGTAGCGGTGCCAGAGCTCCGGGATCTCTTCGGGCGGATGCTGCAGATCGGCGTCCATGACGAGGCACGCGTCCGCCTCGGCAGCGGCGAAGCCCTCCATGACCGCTCCCCCGAGGCCGCCCACGGGTCGATCCCGATGGATCAGCCGGACCGGCAGGGAAGCGGATGCCGCGACCTCGCGGATGACGTCGGCAGTGGCATCCGTGCTGTCGTCGACGAAGACGATCTCGGCATCGAGACGGTTCTGTACGGCGGCGGTGATACGCCGGACGAGCTCCGCGATGTTCGGAGCCTCGTTGTACGTCGGAACCACGATCGACAACTGCATCGCGGGCTATCCTCCCACGGGCCGGAGAATCCGTTTGCGTCGGCTCAGCGGACGCAGGGGAGACCCTCGGTCAACGCACGGGGGCGATTCTCCTCTCGACACGCGTGCGGAAGCCGAGGATGCTGGGCGAAGACCCTCGCCGACCCGGAGGCTGCCATGCCCGCACGTCCGTCCCATCGCCCGTCAACGAGGACCGCGAGGTCGATAGCCCTCGGCTCGCTCGCCACCGGACTCATCGTCGCCTCGCTCGCCGGCGCCGCCGGGGCGAACGCGTCACCCGGCGGCACGCCCGGCCCCCGCTACGCACCGGGGTCGGAAGGCGCAGGCGACCCGTACTTCCCACTCGCCGGCAACGGCGGCATCGACGTGCAGCATTACGACCTCGATCTCGACTACACGCCGCCGGCGCCCGCGCCCGCTCTCCTGGAAGGGCAGCTGGCGGGCGTGGCGACCATCGACCTCATCGCGACGGCCGACATCGACCGATTCAACCTGGACCTGCGCGGACTGAGCGCGTCGTCCGTCGTGGTGGACGGAAAGAGCATGGCGTTCACGCAGGGCGGCGGAGAGCTCGTCGTGACCCCGCGCCCGAAGCTCAAGACCGGGCAGTCCGCGACCGTGGTCGTGACATACGGCGGCACCACCGGCCGTCCGACCGACATCGACGACGCCCTCTACGGGTGGGTGACCACGCGCGATGGCGCCATGGTGGTCAGCGAGCCCGATGGATCGTCGACCTGGTTCCCGGTGAGCGACCACCCGACCGACAAGGCGACCTACTCCTACGAGATCACCGTGCCCGAAGGGCGCGTCGCCGTCGCCAACGGGCTCCTCGAGGGGTCGGAGACCGCGGACGGCAGGATCACGTGGCGTTGGAACGCGCCCGACCCGATGGCGGCGTACCTCGCGACCGCGACGGTCGGCGACTTCCGGCTCGAGCAGTACACGGCCGCCAACGGGACACCGATCATCGACGCGATCGACAAGTCGCGGCAGCCGGGCCAGTACTCGAACCTCGCCAGGACCGGCGAGATGCTCACCTTCTTCGAGGGCCTGTACGGCGACTATCCCTTCGTCTCGTACGGCGCCATCGTCGACAACGACTCCGTGTCGTACGCGCTCGAGACGCAGACCCGGTCGTTCTTCTCGGGCCAGGCGTCGCTGGGCACCGTCGCCCACGAGCTCGCACACCAGTGGATGGGCAACCAGGTCAGCCCGGGCCGCTGGGCCGACATCTGGCTCAACGAGGGCTGGGCGACCTACTCCGAGTGGATGTGGACCGAGCACGACGGTGGCCAGACCGCCGCCGCGCGATTCAACGCACTGATGAACTCGCCCTCGCAGGCCGCGTGGAACACCGTGCTCGCCGATCCCGGCCCGTTCGGACTGTTCGACAGGCCGGTGTACAACCGCGGCGCGGCGCTGCTGCACGCGCTGCGCGTGAAGGTCGGCGACGACGTGTTCTTCGACATCGCGAAGGAGTGGGTGGCGCGCTTCGGCGGTGGCACCGCAACCACCGCGGACTTCATCGCACTCTCGGAAGAGGTCTCCGATCAGGACCTCGCCACGTTCTTCGACGTGTGGGCCTACCAGCCGCCGAAGCCGACCAGCTGGTGAGGGTGGAGCTGGGTGGGCGCCGCGTGCGGCGCCCACCCAGGATCCATCGCTGAGAATGGAATGGTGACTTTCCCGGCCTCCTCCCCCTCCACCATCACGATGTTCGGCGCTGACTGGTGCCGCGACTGCATCCGCACCAAGAAGCAGCTCGACGAGCTCGGCATCTCGTACACCTACGTCGATCTCGTCGCCGACCCCGCCGCCGCGGACGTCGCCCGCGACATCTCGGGTCGCACCAACATCCCGGTCGTCGTGTACCCGGATGCCTCGCACCACGTCGAGCCGTCGAACGCCGACGTCGAGTCGAAGCTGCGGGAGCTCTCCCTCATCTGAGGCGCCGCTGATCGCGTCTCGGGCCTGACGCCGCACCGTGCCTGCTCATTAGGCTGAGCCCGTGAGCGTCGAACGCAATACCCGGGCGATCGAGGGATCTGTCGTCACCGACTTCGAGGACCGCATGAGCTATGGCGGCTACCTCGATCTCGCCACCTTGCTGTCGGCCCAGCGGCCGCTCAGCGACCCCGAGCACCACGACGAGCTGCTGTTCATCGTGCAGCACCAGACCACGGAGCTGTGGCTGAAGCTCGTGCTGCACGAGCTCGGCGCCGCCTGCCGGCTGCTGCGCGAGGACCAGCTGGCCCCCGCGCTCAAGTGCATCGCGCGTGTCAAGCACATCCAGAAGACCCTCACCGAGCAGTGGTCGGTGCTCGCGACGCTGACCCCTGCCGAGTACGGGCAGTTCCGCGGCGTGCTGGGCAACGCCAGCGGCTTCCAGTCGGCGCAGTACCGCGCCGTCGAGTTCACGCTCGGCAACAAGAACGCCGCCATGCTGCGGGTGTTCGCCTCCGACCCCGCCGCTCACGCCCTCGTCGCGGCGGCGCTGGAGGCGCCGAGCCTCTACGACGAGTTCCTCGCGATGCTGGCCCGCTCGGGCTACCCGATCCCCGCCGAGGTGCTCGAGCGCGATGTCACGAAGGCGTGGACCTACACTCCGGAGCTCGTGCCGGTGCTCACCGAGATCTACCGCGACCCGGAGGCCCACTGGGCGGCGTATGAGACCTGCGAGGAGCTCGTCGACCTCGAGGACAACTTCCAGCTCTGGCGCTTCCGCCATCTCAAGACGGTCGAGCGCATCATCGGTCTGAAGACGGGCACCGGCGGCTCGAGCGGCGTGCCGTTCCTGCAGCGCGCGCTGGAGCTCACGTTCTTCCCCGAGCTGTACGCCGTGCGGACGGAGCTGTGATGTCGAACGATCCCGACGCGCTGCGCGAACTCCTCGGCACCGATGCGGCTCTCTGCCGCCGGGCGATCACCGGCGAGCACGGGGTCTCGCTGCCCCCGTTCACCGACCACCACGTGCACCTGCACCTCATCGACGAGAGCGGTCTGGCCGCAGGCGGCATCGCCGGCGTCGTCGATCTCGGCGGCGACCCGGTGGCACTGGCACGACGGGGGAACCACAGCATTCCGCGCGTGGCATATGCCGGCGCGTTCCTCACCGCGGTCGGCGGGTACCCGGTCGGACGCCCCTGGGCACCCGCGGAGATCGCCCGCGAGATCGCGGACGCGTCGACCCACCCGGGCGTCGCCGGCGGCGCGGCGACCGCGGTCGACGAGCAGGCCTCGTTCGGGGCATCCGTCATCAAGGCCTCGCTCAACAGCGTCGCGGGTCCCGTGCTCGACGCGCAGGCGCTGGCCGCGATCGTGGAGGTCGCGCGCGAGCGCGGGCTGCCCGTCGTCGCACATGCGGAGGGCCAAGGGATGCCGCGGCTCGCGCTCGACGCGGGCGTCGACGGCTTCGCCCACACGCCGTTCACCGAGTTCGTCGGACGCACCTTCACCGCGCACGCGGTCGCCGCCGGCCAGGTGTGGATCTCGACGCTCGCGATCCACCGCGACGACGACCAGGCCGCCGAGTTCGCGCGGGTGAACCTCGCGGGCTTCGTCGCCGCGGGCGGACGCGTGCTCTACGGCACGGACCTCGGCAACGGCGAGCAGCCGGTGGGCGTCAACCCCGACGAGGTCGCGGCGCTCGACCGCGCGGGCGTCCGCGGCGCGGCGCTCATCTCGGCACTGGCCGATCCGTGGCCGCTCGCCGACCCGCCCTCGGGGGTCTGCACGTTCGTCCCCGGCCCGCCGCCGACCGCACTCGACGAGGTCGCCGAGTGGCTGCGGGGCGCGACCGTCGTCCCCACCGAGGAGCTCATCCATGACGACCACTGACCCGACCGAGGCGCCGGTGGCCCACGCACTCGAGGACACCGCATCCGCTCTCGATGCCGCCGACCCCCTCGCCGCACACCGCGACGCGTTCGTGGGAGCGCAGAGCCCGCTCGTGTACTTCGACGGGAACTCGCTCGGGCGCCCCCTGCGCGCGAGCGTCGAGAGGCTTGCCACGTTCGTGCGGGACGAATGGGGCGGTCGCCTCATCCGCGGCTGGGACGAGTCGTGGATGCAGCTGCCGTTCGACATCGGCGACGCCGTCGGGCGCGCGGCGATCGGCGCCGCGGCAAGCCAGACGGTGATCGGCGACTCGACCACGGTGCTGCTGTACAAGCTGCTGCGCGCGGCGTTCGACGCCGCCGCCGCCGCGGATCCGGCACGCGTCGAGATCGTCGTCGACCGTGACAACTTCCCCACCGACCGGTACCTGGTCGAGGGCATCGCCGCGGAGCGGGGCGGACGCATCAGGTGGATCGACGTCGAGCTCGACGGCGGTGTGTCCGCTGACGCGCTCCGCGCGGCGGTCGGCCCCGAGACGGCGGTCGTGCTGCTGTCGCACGTGGCGTACCGGTCGGGATATCTGACGGATGCCGCGGCCCTCACCCGCATCGCGCACGACGCCGGCGCTCTCATCCTCTGGGATCTGTGCCACTCCGTGGGCTCCGTGCCGGTGGAGGCCGACGCGTGGGACGTCGACCTCGCGGTCGGCTGCACGTACAAGTACCTGGGCGGCGGTCCCGGTTCGCCGGCGTTCGCCTACGTCGCTGCGCGGCTGCAGGATCGGCTGGCCCAGCCCATCCAGGGGTGGATGGGCACGGCCGACGTCTTCGCGATGGGTCCGGAGTACCGGCCGGCCGACGGCATGCGGCGCTTCCTGTCGGGCACGCCGCCCATCGTCGGCATGCTCGCGATGCAGGACACCCTCGACCTGCTCGAGGAGGTCGGCATCGAGGCCGTGCGCGCGAAGTCGATCGCACTCACGGAGTTCGCCGTGCGAGTGGCCGACGAGCTGCTCGCCCCGCTCGGGGTCACGGTCGCGTCGCCGCGGGATCCCGCCGAGCGTGGCGGGCACGTGACGCTGTCGCACCCGTCGATGCGCGCGGTCACCGCTCGCCTCTGGACCGAGGACGTCATCCCCGACTACCGCGATCCGGGCGGACTCCGCATCGGCCTCTCCCCGCTCTCCACCTCCTTCGCCGAGACCCTCGCCGGCCTCCGGGCGGTCGAGGCCGCAGTCCGCGCCGAGTCCTGACCTACACTGGCGCGATGAGCAACGAGGCTCCGCCGGCCGTTGGGGCGCCGGCATCCGTCTCCCCCGCCCGTCTCAGCCGAGGCACGATCGCGCGCTACGCGACCGGTTCGCTCGGCACGGGCGGGTTCGCGACCCTGCCCGGCCTGGTGCTGACCTACTACCTCACCGACTCGCTCGGGGTCGCCGCGCTCGCGGCCGGCGCGGTCATCACGGTCGCGAAGGTGTGGGACGTCGTCATCGACCCGATCATCGGCGCGCTCACCGACCGCGACCTCGCCCGCCACGGCAGCCGCCGGCGCCTGATGGTGATCGGCGCGCTCGCACTGCCGGTGCTGTTCGCGCTGACGTTCGCGGTGCCGCCGTCGCTCGGGCCGGTGGTCGCCGGCATCTGGGTGCTGCTCACGTTCACGCTCACGGCGACGGCGTTCAGCCTCTTCCAGGTGCCCTACATCGCGCTTCCCGCCGAACTCACGCCGCGCTACGACGAGCGCACGCGCCTGCTGACGTGGCGCGTCGTCGTGCTCACGCTCGCGATCCTGCTGTTCGGCGCCGGGGGCCCGGCGCTGCGTCGCGTATCGGAGGACCCGTTCGTCCAGTACGTCGTGATGGGCGTGGTCTGCGGTGTGGTCATCGGACTGGGGATGCTGGTGGCCACGGGTGTGGCCAAGCGCGCAGCATCCGTCACCCCCAGCCGATCCGCGAGAGTGCACCTGGTCGCCGAGAGGCAGGGAACGAACCAGCGTCTCGGCGACCCGCTGTACTCTCGCCGGAGGACGGAGCGACGGATGCGACGGCCGCCGGGATCCGGGAGCACTTCGCCGAGGGGATCGGTGCGCTCCGGCGCAGCAGGGCGTTCCGGTTGCTGCTGGGCACGTTCGTGCTGCAGGCGCTGGCCACCGGGCTGATGCTCGCGGGCGCCCAGTACGTCGCGACCTGGGTGCTGCACTCGCAGGCGGCGGTCGAGCTTCTGTTCGTCGCCCTCATCGCGCCGGCACTGCTCGCCGCCCCCGCGTGGGGAGTGGTCGCGCGGCGCATCGGCAAGGAGCGGACGTTCACGATCGCGAGCGTCGTCTTCGCGATCGCGGCGGTGTCGATCCTCGGCATGCTGTGGGCGCCGGGCGACTGGATCTACGTGCCGGTCGGCATCGCGGGCGTCGCGTACGCCGGCATGCAGTCACTGCCGATGGCGATGCTCCCCGACGTCATCTCCCACGACGAGCGCACGCACGGACCCGGCCGCGCCGGGTCGTTCAGCGGCGTGTGGACCGCCGGTGAGACGGTGGGCTTCGCGCTCGGCGCGACGACGCTGGCGGTGATCCTGGCCGTGACGGGATACGTCTCGTCGACGGGCACACAGGTGGTGGAGCAGCCGGATGCTGCGATCACGGGCATCGTCCTGAGCTTCAGCCTCGCACCGGCCGTGCTGATCGCGCTGAGCCTTCTCACGCTCGCCCGCTACCCGCTGCGCCGCGCCGACATCGATCGCCACGACACCGAGTCGCAGCTCGTCTGAGACCGAGTGCCGCCGCACAGGCGCGGTGACATAGGATGCCCGGTGACGTGCTCACGAGCGGGAGTCGCGCGCGAGTTCGAAGGAGAACACATGTCCCCCACCTCGTCCGCAGCGCCGGCGAAGCCGCGCAAGGCGCCGGCGAAGCGCGCGGCGAAGTCGGACCTTCCCGCCGACGAGCGCGCGGCGCTCGACGCCGACATCGATCGGCTCGAGGTGGGCGCGAAGGTGTGGGTGGCGCTCACCCTCGACCAGCGGGCCCGCCTCATCGGCCGCGTCCGCGACGCCGTCGGCGCCGTCGCACAGGAGTGGGCCGACGCGGCGACGATGTCGAAGGACCTGGCGCCCGGGCACCCGTTGTCGGGCGAAGAGTGGCTCGGCGGGCCCTACGCCGTCATCGGACTGCTCGACGCGCTGCGCGAGACGCTCGCGGCGCTCGCGAAGGGCCGCAGCCCGCTCGACGGCGTCACGCTCGACGAGGCTCCGGGCGGGCGCCTGCGCGCCAACGCCTTCCCCCTGAACGGCACCGAGAAGTTCCTGCTGTCGGGCTTCACCGGCGAGGTGTGGTTCGAGCCGGGTGTCTCCGCGGTCGAAGCGACCCGCACCGCGGGCCTCGCCCAGCTGACCCCGACCGTGTCCGGTGGCGTCGGCCTCGTGCTGGGCGCGGGCAACGTGAGCTCCATCCCGGTCGCCGACGTGCTGTACGAGCTCTTCGCGCACAATCGCGTGGCGCTGCTCAAGGTCAACCCGACGCAGGACGCGCTCGTGCCGGTGTTCGAGCGCGCGCTCGCCCCGCTGATCGAGCCCGGCTTCCTGCGCATCGTGCGCGGCGGAGCCGCGACCGGCGCCTACCTGACCTCGCACCCGCGCTTCGCGCACGTGCACATCACCGGGTCGGCGGTCACGTTCGACGCGATCGTGTGGGGCACCGGAGAGGATGCCGCGACAGCACGCGCGTCGGGAAGCCCGAAGCTGCAGGTTCCGATCACCGCCGAGCTCGGCGGCGTCTCGCCCATCATCGTCGTGCCGGGCAGGTGGTCGGCGGCCGACCTGAAGTACCAGGCGGAGCACGTCGCGACGATGCGCCTCGTGAACGCCGGACACAACTGCATCGCGGGCCAGGTCGTCATCGTCAGCTCGGACTGGCCGCAGCGCGCCGAGTTCCTGCGCGAGCTGCACGCGGCGTACGCCGCGGCCCCGGAGCGCCCGGTCTGGTACCCCCACAGCGCAGAGCGGCTGGAGGCCGCAGCATCCGCCTATCCCGATGCCGTGTGGAGCGCCGACCGCACCCGCGCGATCGTCGGGGTCGGTGAGGGTGACGACACCGACCCTGTCGAGACGGTGGAGTACTTCGCGCCCATCCTCGGGGTCGCCCTGGTGGGCGGCACCGGCCAGGAGTTCCTCGACGCGGCCGTCGCGCACGCGAACGACAGGCTCACCGGCACCCTCGGCGCCAACGTGATCATCGACCCCGCCACCGAGGAGGCGCTCGGCGAAGGGTTCGAGCGCGCGATCGCCGACCTGCGTTACGGCGCCATCGCGATCAACACGTGGACGGCCTTCAACTTCCTCACCGCACGCCTCACGTGGGGCGGGTTCCCCGGGGCGACGCTCGACGACGTGTCGAGCGGCATCGGCGTCGTGCACAACGCCCTGCTGCTGGATCGCGTCGAGCGGTCGGTCGGGCGCGGTCCGTTCCGCCCCTTCCCCCGGTCGGTGGGCGACCAGCTTCGGCGATTGAGCCGGTCGAAATCCACGATCCTGCCCACGCCGCCGTGGTTCGTGAGCTCCCGCACCGGCGCCGAGGTCAGCGCCGGGCTCACGCGCTATCTCGTCGACGGCAGGCTTCCTGGGCTCGTGAAGACGCTCACGAAGGCCATGCAGGCGTGACCGCCGGCTTCGGCTCCGACGGGCTCGAAGCCGATCTCATCGTGGTCGGCGCGGGCTCGGCGGGAGCGGCTCTCGCGGCGCGGCTGAGCGACGACCCCGACGTCTCGGTGCTGCTGCTCGAGGCCGGCGGCCCCGACAAGGCGCTCGAGCTGCACGTGCCTGCGGCCTTCTCGAAGCTGTTCCGCGGCGCCTATGACTGGAACTACGACACCGTCCCCCAACCGGGCCTCGAGGGCCGCACCGTGTACTGGCCGCGCGGCAAGACCCTGGGCGGATCGTCGTCGCTCAACGCGATGATGTGGGTGCGCGGCTTCGCCGCCGACTACGACGAATGGGCGGATGCCGCGGGCCCGACGTGGTCGTGGGACGCCCTGGTCCCCTACTTCCGGCGTGTGGAGCGCACGTCCGACCCGGCGGACGCGACACAGGGCGCGCACGGCCCCCAGTCGGTCGAGCACCAGCGCGACCCCCGGCCGCACACCGCCGCGTTCCTGGCGGCGGCGCGGGAGGCGGGGCACCCGGTGACCCCCGCGAACCTGCCCACGGGCCAGGGCTTCTCCCAGACGATGGTGAGCGAGCACCGCGGCGCGCGCGCCTCGACGGCCGACGCGTACCTGCGTCCCGCGAAAGGCCGGCGCAACCTGCGCGTGATGACCGGTGCTCACGTGCGCCGGATCACGTTCACCGCTGCCGACGAGGACGGGGCGGAGCCCCGCGCCACCGGCGTGTACGTCGATATCGACGGGATCACCCGGCACCTGCGCGCACGCCGCGAGATCGTGCTGTCGGGCGGCGCGATCAACACCCCGCAGCTGCTCATGCTCAGCGGCATCGGCCCCGCCGCCCACCTCGCCGAGCACGGGATCGGTGTCGTCGTCGATGCCCCCGACGTCGGCGCGAACCTGCAGGATCATCTCGTCGCAGGCCTCGCGCCGGCCGCGAAGGGCGGCACGCTGTTCGACGCCGAGAAGCCCGCCGAGCTCGCGAGGTACCTCACCACCCGAAAGGGGATGCTGACCTCCAACGTCGCCGAGGCCTACGGGTTCGTGCGCACCGAGGTCGCCGAGCGCGCGGGCGCGCCGGCGGGGCTCCCCGACATCGAGATCATCTTCGCGCCCGTCCCCTACGTCGGCGAGGGGCTGGTGCCGACGCCGGCGCACGGACTGACGGTGGGTGCGATCCTCCTGCGCCCACGCAGCCGCGGCACGATCCGGCTCGCGTCGGCGGACCCCTCGGCGGCGCCGCTCATCGACCCCGCGTACCTGTCGGACCCCGAGGGCGTCGACGCCGAGACCATGCTCGCGGGGCTCGCCGAGTGCGAGCGCCTCATCGACACCGAGGCGCTCCGCGCCCTCACGACCGGCGGCTGGGTGCAGCCCGACGGCGGGGAGCGCATGACCCCGGCCGAACGCGCGGAGGTGTCGCTCCGCCGCTACTCGCACACCCTCTATCACCCGGTCGGCACGGCGCGGATGGGGACGGATGCCGCGTCGGTCGTCGATCCCGAGCTGCGCGTCCGCGGGGTCGCCGGACTCCGCGTGGCCGACGCATCCATCATGCCCACGGTCATCCGCGGCCACACCAACGCCCCCGCGATCGTGATCGGCGAGGTCGCGGCCGACCTCATCCTCGGCCGCCGGGTCTGACCTCACCCCTCCGGCCGGTCCTGTCGGCGCGGGTGTCGTCTCAGGTCCGGGTTTCGCAGCATCCCACGCTCCAAGACACGCGAAGTCCGGACTTCGCAGCAACAGTCGCAGCCCGCCCACCCGCACCCGTCCGGGTTTCGCAGCATCCCACGCTCCAGGACCTGCAAAGTCCGGACTTCGCAGAAACAGTCGCAGCCCGCCCACCCGCCCACGCGCACCCGTCCGGGTATCGCAGCATCCCACGTTCCAAGACCTGCGAAGTCCGGACTTCGCAGCAACAGTCGCGGCCCGCCCACCCGCCCGTCCGGGTATCGCAGCATCCCACGCTCCAAGACCCGCGAAGTCCGGACTTCGCAGCGTTGACGGGGAGGCCGGCGGTCGGGTGACGGACGTGTCGCGCGGAAAGACGAACCCCCTCGCACCCTCGGGTGAGGGCGGAGGGGGTTCGAACGTGCGCAGACTCAGCGGCCGCCGCGGCGGTTGGTGCCGTTGGGGCGGACGACCGAGCCGACCATGAGCTTGCCGGTGCCGCCCGACGAGGCGCGACGGCCCGGGGTGCGGGGGTTGCCGGCGGGCTGGGCCGAACGCGAGTGGCCCGCGCTCTGGTCGTGACGCTGGTGCGAGGCCTTGTCGTGCGTGGTGGCGGCGTCGCGACGCTGACCGCCCGCGGCCTGCTGACGCCCGGCGCCCTGCGCCGAACCCTGGCCCGAACCACCCTGGCCCGAACCGCGACGGCGACGGCCGCCGCCGGAGCGGCCCGCGGTGGCGGCAGCATCCGTCTCGCGTGCGTCACGCGCCGCGCGCTTGCGCTGGGCATTCGCGCCCTGGCTGGTGCCGCGCGGCGTCTCGGCCACGGGGACCGGCTTGACGTAAGGGGCGACCTTGCCGACGAGCTCGACGACCTCGGGCGAGGTCGCCGTGACGGCGACCGGCTCGACGGAGATGGCGGCCTTGCGCAGCAGCTGCGACACGTCGCGGCGCTGCTCGGGGAGCACGAGGGTGACGACCGCACCCTCGGCGCCCGCGCGAGCGGTGCGGCCGGAGCGGTGCAGGTACGCCTTGTGCTCCATGGGCGGGTCGACGTGGATGACGAGCTCGACGTCGTCGACGTGCACGCCGCGGGCGGCGACGTCGGTCGCCACGAGCACCTTGACGGCGCCGGACGAGAACGCCGCGAGGTTGCGGTCACGGGCCGCCTGCGACAGGTTGCCATGCAGGTCGACGGCCGGGATCCCCTGGCCGGTGAGCTGCTTCGCGAGCTTCTTCGCCTGGTGCTTGGTGCGCATGAACAGGATGCGGCGGCCCATACCCGAGGCGAGGGCCGTGACGACGTCCTTCTTGGCGTCGGCGTCGGCGAGCGTGAAGACGTGGTGCGTCATGGCCGCGACGGGCGAGTGCGCCTCGTCGACGGAGTGCAGCACCTCGTTCTGCAGGAAGCGGTTCACGAGCTTGTCGACCCCGTTGTCGAGGGTCGCGCTGAAGAGCAGGCGCTGACCGCCGGCCGGCGTCGCGTTCAGGATGCGCGTGACGCCCGGCAGGAAGCCGAGGTCGGCCATGTGGTCGGCCTCGTCGATGACGGTGACCTCGACGGCGTCGAGGTGCACGAAGCCCTGCTTCATGAGGTCCTCGAGGCGGCCCGGGCACGCCACGACGATGTCGACGCCCGCGTTGAGGGCGTTGACCTGACGGTTCTGGTTCACGCCGCCGAAGATCGTGGTGGTGGTGAGGCCATAGGCCTTGGCGAGCGGGGCGAGGGTCGCGTCGATCTGCGTCGCGAGCTCGCGCGTCGGCGCGAGCACGAGGCCGAGCGGACGACCCTTGCGGCGGGTGCCGCCGGCGAGCTTGCCGCCCAGGCGCGCGGCCATGGGGATCGAGAAGGCGAGCGTCTTGCCCGAGCCGGTCTTGCCGCGGCCCAGCACGTCGCGGCCGGCGAGCGTGTCGGGGAGCGTGTCGACCTGGATCGGGAACGCGGTGGTCTTGCCGTTCGCGGCGAGCACGTCGACGAGGGGCTGCGGCACGCCGAGCGCGCCGAACGAGGTTTCGGTCATGAGGGATGTTCTCCAGGCACGCGAGTGCCCTGTCGGTGGCCGGGGCGTATCTCGCCCGCGGGTCGCCGTACGAAAGATGTCAGCGCGGTTCTTCGGATCGGGGTCCGGATGCCGGCGAGGGAAGCGTTCTACGACGCGAGAAGCGCAAGAATGCGCTGCAAGGGTTTCCACCCTACCAGTGGGTGCCTGGGCGTTGCCCGGCCGGAGTCGTCGGGGGGTCCGGGGCGTTTCGACCCGCAGGCTCGCTCAACGACCGGAGAACAGGTCAGGCGCACGAAACGCCTCGTGGGTGCGGGAGAGTTCCAGCGCCTCTGCATCCGCGGTCAGAGGTCGGCGGTGTCCTTGCGCTTCTTCGACCGCTTGCGGACACGCTCCCGGCGGAGTTCCGGCTCGGCGTGCGGGACGGCCCCGGGATCGGGGTCGCCTTCGGGGTCGCCTTCGGGGTCGTCGGCCTCGAGGTCACCCTCGGGCACGGAGGACTCCGCGTCCGACTCAGGCTCGTCCACCGAACCCTCGTGCCCCTGCGCGGGCGCTTCCGCTTCTTCCGCGGGCGCTTCCGCCGCCTCCGGCGCCCGGTCCGCGAAGCGGTCGGTCGCGGCGCGCAGGGCCGACGCGATGCCCGGCTCGGACGCGGCGTGCGCAGCATCCGGGATCATGACGAAGTCGGCCTCGGGCCACGCGCGGTGAAGATCCCACGCGGTCATGGCGGGCGTGCAGACGTCGTATCGGCCCTGCACGATGACGGCGGGGATATCGCGGATGCGGCCGACGTTCGCGATCAGCTGCTCGGGTTCGAACCAGCCGCCGTGAAGGAAGTAGTGGTTCTCGATGCGGGCGAACGCCACCGCCGCGCGCGGTTCCGTCATCGCCTCGATGAGCTCGGCGTCAGGGAGCAGCGTGAGGTTGGCGGCCTCCCAGCGCGACCACGCGACCGCGGCGGGAACGTGCACGGCGGGGTCGGGATCCGCGAGGCGGCGGTGGTAGGCCTGCATGAGCTGCGAGCGTTCGAGGATCGGGATGGGAGCGATGAAGTCCTCCCACAGATCCGGGACGATGGATGCTGCGCCCCCCTCGTAGAACCACTCCAGCTCGTGGCGGCGCAACGTGAAGATACCGCGCAGCACGATCTCGGTGACGGCCTGCGGGTGCGCTTCGGCGTAGGCGAGAGCGAGCGCACTCCCCCACGAGCCGCCGAACACCTGCCACCTCTCGATGCCGAGGTTCTTGCGCAGCAGCTCGATGTCGGCGACGAGGTGCCAGGTCGTGTTGTGGCGGAGGTCGGCGTCCGGCTCGCTCGCGTGCGGGGTGGAACGGCCGCAGCCGCGCTGGTCGAGCAGGATGATGCGGTACCGCTCGGGGTCGAAGAAGCGGCGATGCCAGGGCGAGGTGCCGGCGCCCGGACCGCCGTGAAGGAACACCACCGGCTTGCCCTCGGGGTTTCCGCTCTGCTCGTACGCGATGCGGTTGCCCTCGCCGGCGATGAGGTTACCGGTGTCGTAGGGCTCGATGAGCGGATAGAGGATGTCGTCGAGGTGTTCGTTCATAGGCTTGCCCCCGAGACGGCGAAGGTGTCGCAGGCGGAAGGCCCGTTGCGGTAACCGGTCTCGAACCAGCGCTGTCGCTGCTCGCTCGAACCGTGGGTCCAGGATTCGGGGTTCACGTTGCCCCCGGACTCCTGCTGGATGTGATCGTCGCCCACCGCGCCGGCCGCATTGATCGCGTCGGCGATCTGCTGCTGCGTGGGCTCCTTCAGATACGGTACGCCGTTCTCGTCGCGCTGCTCGGTCATATCGCCCACCCACGCGCCGGCGAAGCAGTCGGCCTGCAGCTCGGTCCTCACGCCGTTGCTGTCGGGACCGGTGCCGTTGTTCGGGTGCTCGTCCATGATGCCGGTGATGTACTGCACGTGGTGGCCGTATTCGTGGGCGAGCACATAGAGCTGGGCGAGGTCGCCGGCCGACGCATCGAACTGCTGACGCAGGAGGCCGAAGAAGGTGGGATCGATGTAGACGGCCTCTTCGGGAGGGCAGTAGAACGGGCCCGTCTGATTGGACGCCGTGCCGCACGCGGTGCCCGTCTGCTGGTCGACGATGATCAGCTGCGGTGCACGGTAGCCCTGCACCTGCGACTCCCAGTACTGGTCGAGCACGACACTGCCGGCGGCGAGGCGGCAGTCGTCATCGGCGTTCGCGTCGGCGCCGGTCTCGCACTGCTGGATCTCGGACTCCTCGCCGGAGCCGACCTGGGGCTGCGAGGGGATGACGCTCGACAGATCCTGTCCGGTGAACAGCTGGAACAGGATCACCGCGATCGCACCGAGACCGGCGATCCCGCCGCCCGCCACCGCCACGCCCGCGCCTCGACGCCTCGCCGTGTTCCCCCCGACGTTGGCGTTCTCATTGAACGTCATGCCGTCACGGTACCCCGACAGTCCGGCCCAGAGCAGGAACCATTCCCTAATCAGCAGGAATGAGTACAATGCCTGCGGTCTAGGCTCGGGAGCATGGCGAGCGAACCCACGACCGTGACCATCACCGGCGGCGGCGGCCAGATCGGCTACGCGCTGATGTTCCGCATCGCTGCGGGCGACATGCTCGGCCCGGATCGTCCGGTTCGGCTGCGCCTGCTCGAGATCCCCCAGGGCATGCGCGCGGCCGAGGGTGCGGCGCTCGAGCTGCAGGACTGCGCGTTCCCGCTCCTGACCGACGTCGACGTCACCGACGACCCGCTCACAGCCTTCGACGGCACCCGCATCGCGATGCTCGTCGGCGCGCGGCCGCGGACGGCGGGCATGGAGCGCGGCGACCTGCTCGCGGCGAACGCCGGCATCTTCGGGCCGCAGGGCGACGCGATCGGCGCGGTCGCCGACGACGGCGTGCGCGTCGTCGTGGTGGGCAACCCCGCGAACACGAACGCGCTCATCGCCGCAGCATCCGCGTCGCCCGACATCCCGTCCGAGCGCTTCACCGCCCTCACGCGCCTGGACCACAACCGCGCCGTCGGCCAGCTCGCCGAGGCGCTCGGCGTCGCTCCGGGCGACATCGCCGACGTCGTGATCTGGGGGAACCACTCGGCGACCCAGTTCCCCGATGTGTCGCACGCGATCCTGCCCGACGGGATGCCGGTGGTCGAGGCGCTGGCCGATCGCCTCGGCGGCGAGGCCGCAGCGACGGCGTGGCTCGACGACGTCTTCATCCCGCGGGTGGCGAAGCGAGGAGCCGAGATCATCGAGGTGCGCGGCTCGTCGTCGGTCGCGTCCGCGGCGAACGCCGCCATCGATCACGTGCGCGACGAGCAGCTCGGCACCCGCCGCGGCATGACCTCGGCGGCGGTCGTCTCACGCGGCGAGTACGGGGTGCCCGAGGGACTGGTGTGCTCGTTCCCCGTCACCTCACGCGGCCACGACGACGGCTATCGCGTCGTCGAGGGACTCGACCTCGACGACCGCGCACGCGCCAGGGTCGCGGCATCCGTCGACGAACTCGCCGCGGAGCGCGACGCGGTCCGGGCGCTCGGCGTGCTCTGACGCGATCGACGGTTCGCCGGAGACCGGAACGGGCCCGGCAATAGGCTCTGAGTCGTGGAAGCCCTGATCGTCGTCATCCTCGCGATCGTGGTGATCGCCCTCGCGACGGCGGTCGCGCCCAAGCTCGGGATCGCGGGGCCGCTGATCCTCGTGCTCGTCGGCGGCGCGGTGAGCCTGCTGCCGTTCCTCGAGATCCCCGAGATCAACCCCGAGTTCATCCTCGTCGGCGTGCTGCCGCCGCTGCTCTACTCGGCGGCCGTCTCGCTCCCCGCGATCGAGTTCCGCCGTGACTTCGGACCGATCGCGGGCCTGTCGTTCCTGCTCGTCATCCTGAGCTCCGTGCTGCTCGGGTTCTTCTTCATGGCCGTGATCCCCGGCATCCATCCGGCCATCGCTGTCGCGCTCGGGGCGATCCTCAGTCCCACGGATGCCGTGGCCACCTCGATCGTCAAACGCCTGGGTGTGTCGCGCCGCGTGGTGACGATGCTCGAGGGCGAGAGCCTGCTCAACGACGCGACGGCACTGGTGCTGCTGCGGACCATGATCGCCTCGGTCGGACTCGCGGCCAGCGTCACCGGCGACACCCGCATCGGGTTCGGCTTCCTGCCGGCGTTCGCGTGGGGGGTCGTCGTCGCGGTCGTGGTCGGGGCGATCGTCGGGTGGCTCAACCTGCGGCTGCGGTCGCTCATCAAGAACTCCGCGGCGAACACCGCGATCGGCTTCGTGGTGCCCTTCATCGCGTACATCCCGACCGAGGAGCTCGGCGGCTCCGGCCTCGTTGCAGCTGTCGTCGCGGGCATCGTGACCGGCCAGGGTGCGGCCCGGTGGTTCACGCCCGAGCAGCGACGATCGGATGAGCACAACTGGCACACCATCGAACTCGTGCTCGAGGGCGCGGTGTTCCTCGTCATGGGCCTCGAGCTCAGCGACATCGTCGAGCAGAACGTCGAGCAGCACAACGGTCTCGGGACCGGCCTCGCGATCGCGCTCGGCGCGCTGGCGATCATCATCGCGGCGCGCGCCGGGTACGTCTCGCTCCTGGTGTGGCTGCAGAGCCGCCGCGCCCGCGGGCGGCAGCGCACGCGCCTCGAGGCCATGAACACCCGGCTCGACCAGATCGCCGACGGCTCGGTCGTGCCGGACCCGCGATATCGCAGCCGTCGCGGCGAGGCCTCCTTCGACGACCCGCGTGCGCAGCGGCGTCTCTCCTCGATGCGGTCTCGCGTCTCGCGAGCGCTCAGCGACCTCGACTACTACCAGGCGTCGCCGCTCGGCTGGAAGCACGGCGCGATCATCGTGTGGGCCGGCATGCGCGGCGTGGTGACGCTCGCGGCGGCCCAGACGATCTCGAGCGACGTCACCGACGACCGGGCGCTGCTGGTGTTCATCGCGTTCGCGGTCGCCGTGGGCAGCCTCATGCTGCAGGGCTTCACGCTGCCCTGGCTCGTCAGGGCGCTGCGACTCGAACGGCCGGGAGACGACAGCCTCGACAAGGCCGAGCAGTCGGCCCTCGACGACGAGCTGCGCGACGCCGCGATCGACGCGCTGTCGAGCCCCGCGCTGCGCCGCCGCGACGGGTCGGCGTTCGACGAGGAGCTCGTCGAACGGATCGGCAGCCGCATGGTCGACCCGCCCGACGACGCCGACGGGCTCCCGACCCGCGACCTGCTGGAGCTGCGGCTCGCGATGATCGAGGCGATGCGCGGGCGCCTGAACGAGCTGTCGTCGGGCGGCGAGTACTCGACGCCCGCCCTGCGGCACGCGCTCGCCGAGCTCGACGCCGACCAGCTCAGCCTCGAGCTGCGCCTCGACGACGAAGGGGACTGAGCGCAGACCTGCGCCGCGCTCACGCGTTTCGACTCGCAAGCTCGCTCAACGACCGGGAAGCCGGGTGAGAGAATGGGGATCGAGCGAGGGGGCCTCACATGAGCGAGACGACGAAGACGCCGGATGCCGCGCACACGCACGCGGCGGCGGCTCCGGGGTCGGTCGCTGCCGACACCGCGCCGCTGCATCTGCCGCACCAGGCGGCCGAGTGCCCCAAGTGCTTCACCGAGCTGCAGCAGAACCGCAACTGGTGGCTCGCCCAGCCCGCAGGCTCACGTCTCGTCGGGCTCGTGATCTCACGCGACGACATGCCGTCCGTCGTCGAGCAGCGGGGCGACCTCACGCGCTTCGGCGTGCCCATCGAAGGCTTCCGCCACCCGGCTCCCGAGACCCTCGAGTCCTGGGAGGACCGGCTCGTCCGCCTGTTCGGCACGCTGGTGCGGGGCGACGTGCTCGTGGTCGCGAACGTGCACGCCCTCGGCCGTGACATCGACGAGGAGACCCGCACCGTCGCGGAGCTGCACCGCCGCGGTGTGGTGGTGAAGGTCGTGAGCCACGGCGGGCGCCACCTGTACGACGCCGGGCGCTGACCCGCCTCGCCCCGTCAGCCGACGACGTCGCGATTCAGGCCTCGTCCGCTTCCGCCCCACCGCGCAGCGAGCTCTCGCGCTCGACATCCAGAAGGGGGAGGTCGTCGCGTGTGACGAGGCGTGCCGCGATCGCGTGCTCCACGAGCCGCACGCGGCGGTTCGTGGCGTACGAGCGGACGCCGCCGCGCATGCCGGGCACGCCGGCCCGATCGAGCTTGTCGCACACGTTGTCGAGCTTGCGGTTGAAGCGCGTGAGCGTCCAGCCGAGCCGTTCGGCGGCCTGCGCCGACGTCGGCAGTTCGCTCATGCCGGTGCCGTCGCGCCGCAGCACGGGTTCGGCGAGCGCGAGGATCATGACGCGCTGACTGTGCGTCAGCGGCACCTCGCCGATCGTCGAGAGGCCGTCGTCGTCGGCGGCCGGCTGCGTGTCGCGGAAGGCCGGCTCGGCCGCGTGGATGGTGAGCTCGTACGTCGTCGGGCCAGCACTGAAGATGACGGATGTCGCGGCGAAGACGAGCGGCAGCCGTGCACCCGGTGCGAGCCAGGCCTGCACCCTCCCGCCCGCATCGGTCACCGTCGCCGACAGGCGCGAGCCGACGTTCGAGAGCAGCCAGAGCCCTTCGACGTGCTGGATCGTGAGGAAGTTGCGGTGCAGGAACAGATTGTCGTCGATCGCGAGGTCGCCCTCGCGGCCCACCGTGAACACGGTGCCGGGTTCGACGGAGAACTCCTCGCCCGCGAACTCGACCCTGAGCTCGTCGACCTCTGCGGCTGTCACGGCGTGCACCCCCGGGTCGGGTCGGTCTGCTGCTGCCCGTTGGCGCGCACCAGCGTGACGTCGACACAGGTCGGCCCCGTCGCCGCGGCCGGAACGGTGATCTCGGGAACCTCGACCGGCTCGGCCTCGCCCGTGCTGTCGGCCAGCGAGACAGCCTCGACGATGTAGAAGTCTCCGTCCTGGGGGTCGGGGTTCGTCCACGTGAACGTCACGCCGCCGTCGACCGGCGCACCGACGACGGCGGTGACGGCCGGCACGGTGGACGCAACCACATCCTGCGGCTTCGACGACTCGCTCGGCTCCGGCTGCTCCTGGGCGGTGCCCGACAGGATGCCCGGCAGCGACACCCCGACGATGATCGCGACGATCACGAGCGCGGCGGCGCCGAGCCCGATCCAGAGTCCCGTGCGACGGCGACGCGGGGGCGCGGCATCCCTCTCCTCGGGAGGGGGCGCGTCGAAGGCGGGAGCGCGGAGGATCGTCTCGTCGAGCGACACCGGCAGGCCGACCTGATCGCGCCGGACCGTCTGCTCGTACGCCGACGGCGGGGGCGCGGCGCCCCGGCGGGCGACGGTCTCGGTCTCGGCCTCGACGGGCGTGGGGTCGAACCGCGGCGCGACGGCGGCGGCGCTCGGCGCCGTGACCGCCGACGGGCGGGTCATGCCCGCCGCGGGGGTCGTCTCGGGGTTGATGCTGACGACGCCGCGGACACGGGTGAGGCCGTCGTCCTCGTCCTCCTCGATGTCCTCCGGGATGTGGTCGTCGAGGATGTCGATCGGGGTGACCGAGTGCGACAGCTCGATCTGCACCGTCTGCAGCGCCCGCGCGAGAGCGAGCGCGCTCTCGTAACGGTCGGCGGGCGCCTTCGCCATCGCACGCTCGAGGACGCGTCGCAACGACACCGGCACGTCGGCGCGACCGAGCGCGGGAAGCGGCAGCGTCTCGATGCGGTGGATGAGCTCGGCCGCGCCGTTGCGCTGACCCGGCAGCTCGAAGGGCGAGCGCCCGGCCAGGAGCGTGTAGACGGTCGCCCCCAGCGCGTACACATCGGAGCGAGGGTCGCTGCGGGGCACGTCGGCGAACGACTCCGGCGGCGACCACGGGATCGACAGGCCCGCCGACTCGGCGGCCGCGTTCGTGGTCGATGCGATGCCGAAGTCGGTGAGGGCCGGGCGGTTGTACTCGGTGACGAGGATGTTCGCGGGCTTGATGTCGCGGTGCAGCACGCCCGCGCGGTGCGCCGTCTCTACGGCGGCCGCCACCTGCACGCCCACGCGCAGCGACTCAGCGATCGAGAAGGGCTCGCGGCGGTACCGCACCTGCAGGTTCGGCCGCGGGCAGTACTCCATCACGAGGTAGGGGCGGCCGTCCTTCGCGGCGCCGGCCTGGTAGATCGTGACGATCGCCGGGTGCGTCGACAGCATCGCCATGACATTCGCCTCGGCGGTGAACTCCTCGACCGAGCCGCTCGACATGCGATCCGTGAGCAGCACCTTGACCGCGACCCGGCGTTTCGGCAGCTGCTGCTCGTACAGGAACACGTCGGCGAAGCCGCCCGAGCCGAGCAGGTCGACGTAGGTGAAGCCGGGAAGATCCGGCGGCGCCATGGGCGCGCGCTTGGCGCTCACGACAGCCCCTCGATCGCGACGGTGATGCCGTCGCCGAGGTCCAGCACATCGCCGGGGATCACGACCGTGCTCTCCCCCGGGTGCAGCCGCACGGGGTCGGCGCCCTGGCGCAGCAGCGTCGTGCCGTTCGTGGTGCGCAGGTCGGTCGCGACGATGCTCTCGCCCTCGACGCGCAGTTCGACGTGGCTGCGCGAGATGTCCTGCTGCGGACTGTCGACGGCCACCAGGTGGGGCAGGTCGGTGCCGCTCACGCGCGTCGAGCGCGGACGCCGGCCGACCACGACGGTGCGGTCGAGTGAGACCACCTGCCCCGTCGACACCCTGATGCGTCCCGGGGCGGGCGGGCGCGGCGGCGCGAGCGGCGCGGGGGTCGAATCGATGGGGAACCCGGATGCTGCGGCCCCGGTCCCCGCCGCTTCACGCAGCGCACGGGCCTGGGCCAGCGAGATCGTCGCGCCGTCGTGGTCGCCGGCGGGCGCGGGAGCCTCGGCGGAGGCGCGGTCTTCGTCCTCGCCCTCGGCCGCGCGGTCGCCGTCGGCAGAGCGGATCACCGTCGCTCCCCAGAGGTCGTCGAAGCCGGTGGTCGAGGTGACGTCCGCTTCGGCGGCCGGGGTCGCGATGGCGGAGGCCCCGACGGGCGGGGCGAGGGCGGAGTCCAGGGGAAGCAGCGTCTCGCCGTCGGTGACCGATGGGACCGCGCTCGAGTCGATGAGCGCCCCCGGCTCGCCCGGCTCACCCGGCGTCATCGGCGCTGCCGAAACACGGGCCGGTTGCCCGACATGCGGGGCCGAGGCATCCGTCTCCGGTGTGTCGCCGTCACCGACACGTGTCTCGGCGACGAGGGAGCGGTTCAGACCGGCCGGCACCGGAAGCCGGCGAGCACCGGGCGCAGCGTCGCCGGGAGCGACCTCGCCGGGAACAGCCCCGGCGGGAGCAGCCCCGGCGGGAGCGACCTCGGCGAGTGCGGCCCCGGCCGGAACGCTACCGGCAGCCGACGTCGCAGCTACCGGTGCGGCATCCCATTCGATCCGGCTCGCCAGCACGATGCCGTCGGCGATCTCGAACTCGGCCGGTGCCTCGGACCCGGGCGTCGCGAGCGCGACGCGCACCGCACCCGGGATGACGCGCTCGGTCCACGTCGTGACGCCCGCGCCCGACACGCGCTCGGACGCGGCGCCGTCGACGTCGAACGCGAAGTCGCCGCGCACGGCGACGCGGACCCCGTCGTCGTCGGCGAGCGCCACCGCGAACGCGGGGATCGCGGTGAGAGACGCACCGTACGCGCCGGTGAGCGCTTCGAGGACGCCGCCGAGGCCCCGGCCGTCGGCGAGCACCGACCGGATGCGGGTGAGCAGCGACGCCGAGGCGCCAGGCTCGAGCGCGGCGAATCCGCGCGGCGTGACGGCGACCGGTGTGGTTCCCGGAGCGTAGAGCGTGGGCATCAGAATCCTCCCGCGAACACCGCGCGGGGCAGCGTGTCGCCGTCGATGTCGACGTCGTCGGCGGTGTCGGCGGCGTTCACCGGCACCGTGTCGCGCTCGCCCGCGCGGCTCGTGCGCGTGCGCACCGCGAGGGCGTCCACGACGATCGCCGTGATGTTGTCGCGGCCGCCGCGCACCATCGCCTCGTGCACGAGCCGGGTCGCGGCCGCCTGCGGGTCGGCCTCGGCGAGGAGGATGCCGTGGATCGCGTCCTGCTCGAGCTCGCCCGAGAGTCCGTCGGAGCAGACCAGGATGCGGTCGCCGTCCTCGGCCGGGATGAGCCAGTAGTCGGGCTCGGCGTCGCTGCCCGCCCCGATCGCGCGCGTGATCACGTTGCGGCGGGAATCGCGCTGTGCGGCGTCGGCGGCGAGCTGCCCGCTGTCGACGAGCTCCTGCACGACCGAGTGGTCGACGCTCACCTGCTCGAAATGGCCCTCGCTGAGACGGTAGGTGCGCGAATCGCCCAGGTTGATCGCGAGCCAGTAGCCCTCGCCGTCGACATCGGCGATGACCACGCCCGCGAGCGTCGTGCCGGCACCCGCACCGGCCCCGGCCGGCAGCGCCGCGACGCGGCGGCGCGCGCCGGCGACGGCGGCCTGCACGTCGTCGATGGTCAGGCTCTCGCGACCGGTGAGGCCCGAGAACTCCTGGATCACTGTCGCGCTGGCGATCTCGCCCGCGTTGTGACCGCCCATTCCGTCGGCCACGAGGAACAGCGGCGACACCGCGAGGTGCGAGTCCTCGTTGATGCGGCGGCGCAGGCCCGCGTCCGTCGACGCCCCGAACGCGACCGCGATGGGCGGGGTGCTCCCGGTCATCATGCGAGCCCCACCGTCACGCGCCGGTCGCCGAACTCGAGTGCGTCGCCGTCGCGCAGGTTCGTGCGGACACCCGGCGTGAGCGGAATCCGTCCGCCGTCGCGGACGAGCGTCGTGCCGTTGGTCGAGTGGCGGTCGGCGATCCACGCGCCGGCGGTGTCGCCGCCGACCTCGAAGTGCGTCTTCGACAGCGACAGCGTCTCGTCACGCACGGGGATCGCGACCGCGCCGTCCTCGCTCGCGGGGTTGCGGCCGTAGAGGGTGCGCCCGTACACGGCCATGCGCGTGCCGTCATCCCACGTCAGCACCGCGAGCACCGGAGCGCCGTCGTACAGCGCGGCCCGCTGGGCGGGCGGCGGCACGACGATGCGCGTGGACTCGACGTCCTCTTCCACGGACGCCGGGACCAGGGATGCGGCGAACGCGGGCGCTGCGGCAGGCGCGATGCTGGCGGCGGTCGCAGGAGCGATGGTGGCGATGGCGCCGAGCGGCTCGGTCGTCGTCGCGGCCGGGAACGGCATCGTCACGCGGGGGAAGGGCTCGGGCGCTCGCGTGCCGAGAGGCTCGTGCGTGATCCACGGGACGTCGGCGATCACACCGGTCGGCACCGGAGGAGCCGGCCGCGTCGCGAGCGGGGCCCCCACGGGGGCGGCCGTGGATCCCGGTGCCCGCACGGGGGCCGCGGGCCGCAGCGGCGGCACCGGCGGCACCGGTGCAGCGCCCGTCGGATGCGGCAGGTAAGGGTTCGCGGTGGCGACGGCGGCGGCGGCCGAGGGCGCAGCATCCGCCTTCCGGATGTCGACGACCACCGCGCGCGATGCCATGTCGTGCCAGCCCTGACGGCGGCCGCTCGCGTCGAAGAGGGGCGTGAAGCAGCCGACCACGATCGACGCGGCGAGGCTGAACACGAGGTTGCGGAGGATCGCGCGCCAGAACCCGATCGGGGCGGCCGAAGAGGCGTCATGCAGGCGCAGCCCGAGGATGCGCTGCCCGATCGACCCGCCGCCGCTGCCCTGCATCGCCGAGTAGACGAGCCACCAGACGAACATCAGGAGGCCGATGCCGGCGTAGCCGATGAGGATCATGACCGCCAGGCCGTCGCGGCCCCCGGCGGGACCCGCTCCGAAGATGATGCCCACGACGATGCCGACCAGCACGGCGCCGATCACCCAGGCGACGCCGATGTCGATCGCGAACGCCCCCACACGGCGTCCGATGGTCGCCGCGGGGGCGGCGCCTGGCGGGCTCACGGTCATTCGTTCTCCTGTGGGGGGTGGGTGGAGCGCTCGGGTGCGCTCCGGGTCTTGCTGCCGCGGCGCGAGCGCCGGGTCGACGGCGGGGCCGAGACGGCGTCCGGCGCGTCGGGCTGCGCGGCGGCGACGGCGTCCGGCGTCGCCGCCGGCGTCGTGCGTGGGGCCCGTGCCGGGCGTGCGGGCAGGGCGAATCGCGTGCCTTCGAGGAGTGTACGGATGCTGAGCCTCGCGCCGAGACGCTGCCACACCGAGCGACCCTTCCCCATGCCCCCGACGATCTCGTCGACCTCTGTCCAGAACGCCGCGATGTCGTCGGGCGACGGCTCGGTCGGACCGAACACCTCGAGGTCGGCGCGCGAGGCCAGGGTCGCGACCCGCGGCTCTGCGAACGCGGCGGTGAGCACGCCGGCGTCCTCCTGGCGGGTGGCACCGGGGCGCACCGGCGCCCCGAAGTCCGAGGCGCGATCCACGAGCTCGTCCCACCCGCCGCTGATGCGGTCCGACGCGCGCTCCGCGTCACGGCGCTTGCGGCGTCGCGTGGCCTTGAGGGCTCCGATCACGATGAACGGCGCGAGCAGCACCGCGAGCAGGCCCACCAGGCCCGCGCCGATCGACACGATCGTCCACAGCAGGGCCGCGTCGAAGGCGTCCTCGTCTTCCGAGCCGCGGTCGTCGGCGACGGTCGGCGGCAGGTCGACGGGCTCCGCGGGAGGGGGCGGCGGCTGCAGCACCTGCGGCTTGGGGTCGGCCTTGGGCTTGGTCGTCTGGTCGCTCGGGACCTGGTCCTCGGGAGGCGTCGGATCGAACGGCACCCATCCGGCGCCGTCGAACGCGACCTCGACCCACGCGTGCAGCGTCTCGCCCGTCGCGGTGTAGACGGGCTCGCCGGCGGCGTCCTCGTCGGGGTAGAACCCCATCACGACGCGCGCCGGGATGCCGACCTGTCCGGCGAGCAGGGCCATCGCCGTCGCGTACTGCTCGTCGTCGCCCACCATCTGCTCCGAGCCGAGCAGCGTCGCGATGCGCTCGGCGCCGTGGCCGGCGCGCGAGAGGGGCTGGCCGGCGAGACCGTGGCTGAAGTATCCGCCCTCCGACAGCATCTGCTGCAGCGCGCGCACCTGCTCGACGGGCGTCTCGGCCTCGGCGACGGCCTTCGATGCGATGTCGGCCAGCGCCTCGGGAACGCCGACCTGCTTGGGCATCTTGAGCGGCGCGAAGCTCTGGTCCGCGAGCGCCTCGTCGCTCGGCACCTCGGGGATCACGGCGTCGAGCGTGTACGCGTCGCCCTTCTCGAGGCCCGAGGTGACGACACCCGTCGCGGTCGCCTCGTTGTAGTGCGCGGTGCGGCGGAGGTCGTCGGCGCGGTCGCCGTCGAACGTGACGCTGCGGACGGCACCGGCGTCCGGCATCCACACGCTCTCGAGCTCCCCGATCTCGACGTGCACCGTCGCGGGGGTGCCCTCGGCGTCGGCCGACATGTTGGTGCGGGCGGGCGCGAAGGCGCTGGACGAACCGCTGCCGTCGTCCGACACGTTGTACACGGTGCCGTTGTAGGCATCCATCGTCGCCAGGCGCATGCGGGCCCCCTCGGGCAGGCCGCTCACCGTGAAGAGGGGGTCGTCGGGGTGGTCGCGCACATAGGCGCGGAACGACTGCAGCGGGCTCGCGAACTCGCGGATGTCGAACGGCGGGATCACGATGTCGCGCAGCACGTATCGCGGTGACGACGGTGCCGCGAACCCGCTGGTCGCGACGCCGACGACGGCGGCGATCGCGACGACGGCGGCGCCCATCAGCACGCGACGCACGCCGGCGCCCGACTTGGCGGACCCCTCGCCGACCGGGATCGCGGCCGCCTGCGGCTGCCACGCCTGGCGCAGCGACAGCCACACCACGCCGGCGAGCCCGAACGCGATGCCCTGCACGACGGGCACGAACGGCTCGGACGTGCCGAGCGCGATCTCGATGGCGAGGAACGCAGCCGCAGGGATCAGTGCCCAGCCGGCGCTGCGCAGCCGCAGCGCGAGGGACGTCGTCAGCACCGCCGCGACGAGCGACAGGATGAACGGCACGATCAGGTGGCCGTCGTCGGTAGCCACCGGAGCGATGGTGGTGAGGAGCTGCTTCCACGACATGACCACGCCGAGCGCGAGCTGTCGCAGCGTCTCGAGGGTGGGGATGACGCCCACGACCGTCGTGTGCGGCAGCGCCAGCGCCCCGCCGAAGAGGAAGTAGACGGCGATCACAGCTGCCGTCAGCAGCAGGATCCCCCAGCGGAACAGCCGTCCGAGCACGCCCAGCCCCATGCCGAGCACGAGTCCGCCGAGCGCGGCGACGAGGTAGCTCGCGCCGTCGAACGTCGGCGCGAATCCGACGATCGGGATCAGCAGCAGCAGGGCGACGGCGCCGAGGTCGAGGATCCACCGGCGGGTCGGGAGCGCGTCCGTGCGCGGAACGCGCGGGTGGGATGCTGCGACCCGCGCGGGCGCGGCGGGCTCGGCACGCGTCGGAAGCGGCGTGACGGGCGCGCTCATGCGAGCACCTTCCGCAGCGCGTTCGGGAGCTGGTCGAGCGCGCCGAGGGTCACGACATCCGCGTCGCCGATCCTCCGCAGCGACGGCGCGGAGTCACCGGGCGACGCGACCACGGCGAGCACGCGCGCGCCGAACGGCAGGCGACTGCACGCGGTGCGCAGATCGTTGGAATCGACCTTGCTGCCGCACACCAGCACGACCACGCTCGCGAGGGGCAGCGTCGCGGCGACGACGCCGGCGAGCTCGACGACGGAGCCCGCCTTCGGCTTCGAATGCCCGAGCGCCGAGAGCGAGTCGAGGAACTGCTTGCCCGTGCCGGCCGGCAGCGCGCGCTCCTGCACCCGCACCTCGACGCGCTGCGAGTCGCGCAGGGCGCGCAGGCCCAGAGAGCCCGCTGCCGAGATCGCGAGCTCGAACTCGTCGTCGTCACGGTAGTCGCCGGGGCTCGTCGACAGGCCGATCACGAAGTGTGAGCGTCGGGTCTCCTCGTACTGGCGCACCATCATGTGGCCGGTGCGCGCGGTCGACTTCCAGTGCACGTGGCGGAGGTCGTCGCCGGGCTGGTACTCGCGCAGCGCGTGGAACGAGACGTCGTCCGGCGACAGGTCGGTGGCGGGAAGGCCCTCGAGGTCGCGGAGGAACCCGAGCGACTGCCCGTCGAACAGCACCGTGCGCGGGTGCACGAACAGGTCGACCGGCTCGTCGCGACGGTGCACGCGCTCGAAGAGGCCGAGCGGATCGCCGCGCACGACGCTCACCGGGCCGACCTTGACGACCGCGCGTCGCGACGTCGGGATGGCGAAGAGCTCCTCGGCGGATTCGCCGGCGGCCAGCCGGTTCACGTCGAAGACGCCGCGGCCGCCTCCGACCGGCAGCAGCACCCGCGAGGGGAGGATCGCGCGCGAGCCGGTGTTGGCGAGCGTCAGCGCACCGACAGCACGCTCCCCCACCACGACGCGCGTGCGGTTGAGGTCGAGCGACACGTCGTAGGCCGTGCGGCCGATGAGGAACAGCAGGCAGAGCGCCAGCACGACGGTGATCGAGATCGCGGCGACGGTGAGCTCCCACCAGCCGAGCGACTGACCGGCGATCCACAACGTGAGCGCACCGGCGATGAGCACCCAGGCGACGGGGCGCACGACCCCGAACACGCGGCCGAGCACGACGCCGGCGCGCCGCAGCGCGCCGAGCATCAGCTGCCCGTACCAGGCGCGGCGGTCCTGAGTGGCCGCCGGCTGCCCGAGTGCTTCCGTCGTCATCAGGCCGCGGACCTCGCCTGCGGTGCGGCGATCGACTCGAGGACGCGCCCGATGACGATCTCGGCCGAGGTGCCGGCGAACTCGGCCTCGGGGTCGAGCACGAGACGGTGCGTCCACACCGGCGCCACGAGCGCCTTGACGTCGTCGGGCAGCACGAAGTGGCGTCCTTGTGCGGCCGCGTAGACCTTGGCGACGCGGATCATCGCGAGCGAGCCGCGCACCGAGACGCCGACGCGCGTGGCGGGGTCGTCGCGGGTGGCCTCGGCGAGCTGCGCGGTGTAGCGCAGCACGGCAGGGTCGACGTGCACGGTGCCGGCGAGGTCGGCCATGTCGGCGACCGCGCCGGTCGTGATGATCGCCGGCAGGTGCGCCGACGGGTTGCGGTCGGCCGCGCCCGCGAGGATGCGCTCGGCCACCGCGAGGTCGGGGTAGCCGATCGAGGTCTTCACGAGGAAGCGGTCGAGCTGCGCCTCGGGCAGCTTGTAGGTGCCCGCCTGCTCGATGGGGTTCTGCGTCGCGATCACGAGGAACGGGCGGCCGACGTCGTGAGTGACGCCGTCGACCGTGATCCGCGATTCCTCCATGACCTCCAGCAGCGCCGACTGGGTCTTCGGCGAGGCGCGGTTGATCTCGTCCGCGAGGACGATCGAGGCGAAGACCGGACCGCGGTGGAACTCGAAGCGGTGCGAGGCCTGGTCGTAGATCGTGACGCCGGTCACGTCGGACGGCAGCAGGTCGGGCGTGAACTGGATGCGGCTGCTCGTGCCCTGCACCGTGGCCGCGAGCGCCTTGGCGAGGCTCGTCTTGCCCGTGCCCGGAGCATCCTCCAACAGCACGTGGCCTTCGGCGAGCATCGCCGAGAGCACCAGCGCCACGACCTCACGCTTGCCCATGAGGGCCTGGTCGACGTTGTCGACCAGTCGCGCGAAGGTGCCCTGGAACCAGGCCGCCTGTTCGGGGGTCATCGTCATGTTCGTCTCGTTCTCTCGTCGCGTGTCTTTGCTCGTCGGCTGTGCCGGGTCAGTACCAGTTCATCGCGTCGGCGTTGCCCCAGCCCTCGATGGTCACCCAGGCGCGGCCGCCGGGGTAGCCGTAGTAGCAGTTGGCCCGGACGGTGCCGTTCTCGGGAACCCACGTCGTGCTGCCGCCGCCCCACGAGCCGCCGTTGTCGTGACAGGTCAGGCGGTAGTTGCCGGCGGGGAAGTTCTTCACCGTGATCGCCATGTAGGCGCACGACGCCGAGTTGCAGTCGCTCCAGCTCCCCGACGCGCCCTTGACGGTCTGTGCCGACGGCTGGGGTTTGGCCATGGTCGTCGCCGCGTCCGAAGCGATGCCGCTCCACTGGCCCTCGGCATCCTGCGCACGCGCCTCGATGGTGTGGCGCTCGCTGTAGCCGTAGCTGTTCGTGCGCGAACCGCTGTTGGCCACGTTCTGCCAGCCGCCGCCGTCGATGCGGATCTGCACCTGCGTGATCCTTCGCCCGTTCTCGCTCGGCGCGCTCCAGCTGAACGTGATGTTCGTGCCGTTGGCGCTGGCCGAGACGGAGGGGTTGCGCACCGGACCGTACGGCCGGACGGTGTTCGACGGCGCCGAGGCCGCGCCGGGCTCGCTCGCACCGCTGACAGTGGATACCGCGCGGACGCGAACCGAATAGTCCGTGCCGTTGGCCAACCCGCCGATGACACCGTTTCCGGCCAGTGCCTGCCAGTTGCCGTTGTTCACCGACGCCTGGTAAGCGACCTCACTGGGATTTGCGCCGTTCAGCGGGCCCGGCTGGTAGGTGACGGTCAGGGAGCGGTCGCCCTCCTTTGCCGTGACGTTCGTCGGGGCGCCGGGCGCCGTGAAGGCGCGCTGCGGAGGCGAGTTGGGACTGAACTGGCCCCATCCCGCCTTGTTCTGCGCGCGAACACGGAAGGTGTAGTCCGTCGTCGACGTATCGACCACGACGGCCTGGCTGGTCTGTCCTGCGGAGACCGGAATCGAGTTCACCAGCGCCGATCCGCGGAGGACGTCGAGTTGGTAACCCGAGATCGCGTCGCCGTTGTCGGCGGGGGCGCTCCATGACACCTGCATCTGCGCCTGAGAACCGACCGGCTGAAGACGCGCCGTCGTCGGCGCCGCGGGCGCATCGGGCGCCCGAGCCGGGATCTCGCTCACCGACCACGTGCTCCAGCTCGAAGGCTCAGGGGCACGGTTGTGCGCCTGCACGCGGACCTGGTACGCGACGCCGTTCTGCAGTCCGTCCCACACGATCGAGTTGCCGACCACGTCGGTCTTCTGCGAAATGCCCGACGGCGGGGCGGGCGAGATCTCGAGGGTGTACTTCTCCACCGGCGAACCCGGCGTGGTCGGCGTCACCCACGACACGTTGAGGCTCCGGTCGCCGAACACGAGGCTCGGCGCGGCCGGGGTGTCAGGACGCGCATCCGGACGAGCCGTCTCGGACGGCGCGGACGGGTCGGACGCACCGACGCGGTTCTCCGCGACGACGGTGAAGTTGTACTCGACGTTGTTGGTCAGCCCGTCGAGCGTGCAGGTGGTCGCGAGGCACTCCTTCTCGTAGTTGCCCGCGGTCGACGAGACGAGGTACCGCTCGATCTCGGCGCCGTTGTTCGCCGGCGGCGTCCACGAGAGCACGACCGTGCGGTCCTGCACGCTCGAGACCACCGGGGTGCCGGGCGCATCGGGCTTGCCCTGCACAGTGAGGCGGATCCTTCCTTCGACCTCGCGATCCGGGTCGCCGGTGGCGTCCTGCACGCGGTAGCGGACGACCATGGTCCCGAAGAACTTCGCGTCGGGCGTGACGTCGACCTTGTCGCCGGAGACGGTGACATCACCCTGCCCTGTCTCCATGATCGCCGTGGTCACCTCGAGCGGCTTATCGGGGAACGGGTTCACATCGTTGGCGAGCACGGGCACCGTCACGGTCTTGCCCTGATGCGCCTCCTCGACGATGTCGTCGTTGGCGGTGGGCAGCTCACGCGTCGATGCGATGACCCGGACGTTCACCGTGCCCTCGATGGGCTCCGTGGTGCCGTCGGTGATGCGCAGACGGATCGTCCCCGCCGTGCCCTTCTTCGTGTCCGCTGCCGCGCCGACGAGCAGCTCGTCGCCCTCGATCGACGCCGTCATGCCCTCGGGCGACCCGCCTACGATCTGGTACTCGATGCGGCCCGCGTCCTCGGGATCGGGGTCGGTCGTGAGCCCCCCGAGGTCGAGGGTCGTCGCATCCTCGCCGGGGGCGACGTCCATCTGCCCGTTCACGAACGTCGGCTGCTGGTTCTCGGGCGGCAGCACGGTGATCGGCAGGGTCAGGGTCGCCTTGCGGCCTTCGGGGTCATCCGGCCCGGTGCCGTCCGTCACCTCGAAGGTGATGGCGTCGGGGCCGAAGTAGCCGGCGGCGGACGTGTAGACGAGGGTCGTCTGGTCCTTGATGAGCGACGAGCCGTCGTTGTGGGCGGCGGTGACCTTCGCGGCCTCGGTGATGACGACCTTGCCGCCGCCCGCCGCACGCACGTACTTCGAGAGCGCCAGCTCGACCGTCTCGCCGCTCTTGACCTCGACCGGCTCCGTCGACACGAGAGTCGGAGGCAGCGAGGACAGCGACGGGACATGAATGAACGCGGATGCCTCGTTCCCATCGCGATCCGTGATCGTGTAGGTCACGAGCCGGCCCGCGTCGCCGAGCGTGACCCGCACCTTGCCGTCCGCGAGGACCCGCGAGTTCGTGTCGGCGACCTTCAGCTCGAGGTCGTCCACCGTGCCGTCGGGGTCCTCATCGTTCGCGAGCACCTCGATGTCGACGACGCCGTCCTCGACATCGGCCGCACGCACGTAGTCGTCGCGCGCGATCGGCTTCTGCAGCGGCACGTCCTCGGCGACGGTGATCTGCAGGACGGCCTTCGCCTCGGCACCACGCGCGTCGCGGATCGTGTACTGCAGCGAGGTCTCGACGGGCTGCGACGGCGACGTGACGACGACGCGGTTGCCGTCCACCTTCGCCTTCAGGCCCGCCACATCGGGCAGGATGAGGCCGTTCTTCACGATGCCGAACTCGTCGCCGTCGGGGTCGGAGTCGTTGGCGAGCACGGGCACCGCGACCGAGCGGCCGGGGCGCATGATCACGGAGTCCTTGACGGCGTAGGGCGCCTGGTTCACGCCCTCCGCCGGCGCGACGCCGATGCGGATGGTCGCGGTGGCCTCGGCGCCGAGGCGGTCGCGCACACGGTAGGTGAAGGTGTCGACGCCGGCCGTGTCGTCGAACGCCTCGTAGACGAGGTGATCGGGGCCGGTCTCGGTGATCCGCCCCTTGCCGGGCGAGGAGGCGAGCCCGACGAGCTCGACGGAATCGCCGTCGGAGTCGATGCCGTCCAACGGCACCGCGACCCGGACACGGCTGCCGGCCAGGACGCGCGCGGTGATGTCGCGCGGCCGGGGAGCGGCGTTGGTCTCGGCATTCACCGGGAGCACCTGGATGGTGATGTACCCGGCGTCCTTCTGGCCGGTGCTGTCGACAGCCTCGTAGGTCGCGTAGAACGTCCCCGGCTCGTCGGAGGCTCGGAAGCGCACAGTGTCCTGCGAGACGAAGATCTCGCCGTCTTCGGGTTCGATGAGCGGCGGCACGAGATCGGGCGCGACGTGGATCGTGTCGCCGTTCGGGTGGTAGTCGTTGTCGAGGACCGGGATCGTCACGACGTCGCCGGCGCGCACGACGACCTGGTCGTCGTTGGCGACCGGCGGGCGCAGCTGCGCCGGGGCCGGGATGGGGATGACGATGACGTCGCCCTCGGCCGACTGCGAGCCGTTGGAGATGCGGTACGAGATGCGCACCTGCTCCGACAGCGCCGCCTGGTCGCTGATGCGGAGGGTCTCGTGGTTGAGCACGGCCACCGCGACGCCCGAGTTGGGCTCGACGGTGACCGACTGCACCACGAGGATGCCACCGGAGGGGTCCGAGTCGTTGGTGAGCACGTTCACCAGGACCTCGCCACCGCTCGGCAGCAACGCGACGTCGCGCACGGCGACCGGGGGCAGGTCGGTCTCGCCCTCGGGGATGACGTCGACGCGGACGATGCCGGGGACTCCGGAAGCGCCCGCCGCCACCATGTACTGGACGTAGTACGTGCCGGGCGTCGCCGAGCGGAACGTGAAGGTCTTGTTGGAGTAGTCGGGCACGATGTCGGCACCCGAGACCGGGTCGACCCGTGCCAGGCGCAGCGGCTCGCGCCCCGCGCCCACATCGTTGGCGAGGGGGGAGACGGTGGCCGTCTGCCCGGTTCGCACGGCGATGTAGTCGGCGTTCGTCACGGGGTCGATCGAACCGACGGGACGCACGTCGAAGCGGACCGTGCCGACGGTGACGTCGGAGCCGTCCGACACGGTGATCTCGACGTCCTTGCGGCCCTGCGTGCCTCCGACGGCCCGATAGGTGATGCGGCCGTCGGACGTGAAGTCGGCCTCATCGCCCTCCGCAGGCTGGACGGAGCCGAGGAACACGTCGTCCCCGTCGGGGTCGATCCAGTCCGGCAGCACGTTGTACGTGATGGTGCCGCCGGCCTCGACCGCAACCGTCGTCACGCGGTTCTGCTTCGGCGGCGAATTGACGTCCCAGCCGTGCACCGCCAGCGAGACTCGGGCGGTGTCGGTGCCGCCGCGGCCGTCGGACACCTCGTAGGTGAACGAGGTCGAACCCTGGGCGTCCTCGGGAACGGCGATCTGCAGCGCCCGGCCGTTGTCGATCGACTGGATCTCGCCGACCGACGGCCCGCCGTCGACCACGCTCGTCGTCAGCACATCGCCGTCGGGGTCGCTGTCGTTGTCGAGGATGGGGAGGATCGTGGTGCGGCCCGGGCGCACGCCCAGATCGTCGTCGTTGGCGTCGGGCGGGGTGTTGATGTCGGAGCGCTCGGGGAGGACCGTCTCGGTCGTCTCCTCGGTGGTCTGCTCGTCGTCCTCGGTCTCACCCTCGGGCGGGGTCATCTCGTCCCAGTTGTCGACGCGCTGCAGCTCGTCGACCGCCATCCACGTGGCACCGCCGACGACGTCGTTGAGCACGACCACGTCACGGTTGACACGGAACTTCAGCAGCGACGTCGGCTCGATGCCGTCGATGTCGGCCGCGAGGTCGTCGGCCTCGCCGCCGCAGTCGCGCACGAATCGTCCGGACCCCGTCCACGCGGCGTAGCCGCAGCCGTCGAGCCACACCGGCGACGCCGGCGCGCCCTCGGCACCGGCCGTGACGGACTTCGGCTCCGACCCGTCGAACGGCACGCGCACGAACGCGGACGCCGTGGAGAGCGCGACAGCATCGGATGCCGCCGACGGCTGCTGCAGGACAGCATCGCGTCCGCCGTCGATCTCGGTGGCGCGGCCGTCGACGATCACCGTGCCGGTGGCGGTGTCGAGCACTGCAGGCTTGTCGCCGACCGCCGTCACCGTGAGCTCGGCGCTGTCGCCGAGGTCGTCGAGTGCGGAGCGGGCCGGCTCCTCCGGGGTGCCGTCCGCGCCGACGCGGATCGTCACCAGCTCGGAGGTCTTCGGCGAGACGGCGTAGACGACGCCGTCGACACCGACCGCGACATCGGCCCCCTTGCCGAGGCCGGCGGTGGGGTCGGTGCCCTCGATCTGGAACGAGCCGACGCTCGCGCTCGGAACCACCCACAGGTCGCCGGAGGCGCGGTCCAGGATCGCGACCGTCTCGCCGCCGAGCGCCACGTCGGCGTCGGCGGGCACGCCGGCCGCGCCGGAGAGCGCGACCATCGCGGGATCGACGACACTCACCGACGAGCTCGAGTCGTCCACGAGGAGCACGGTGCTGCCGGACTGGAGGATGTCGTAGTCGTCGCTCGTGGTGCGCAAGGCGCCGTCGAGCACCTGCGACTCGTGGTTGAAGTGACCGACCAGCAGGCTCGACTGCTTCGTCACCCACACCCCACCGTCGTGGAGGTCGACCTCAGTGGTGGGAACGCCCTGGTAGACGAACGCGAGCGTCGTGATCGTGACCGCGGCAGCCGTCACCGCGCCCGCCGACGCCAGGGCGCGCGGGCGCGCGCGAAGCCAGGCGAATGAGCTCATGGGACGTCGGCCTCCTCCGGGGCATCGTGCGTCTTGTCGTGGCGTGGGACCCCGGCGAGGGGCGTCGCGAGCTCACAGAAGACCTGGGGGAACACCCCAGCCTAACCCGCGGCACCGGCTGTGACGAGACGGGGAGTGTCAACTGCGGAGATCGTATTCCACCTGATCAGACATGATCGATGGGGACAAACACCCATCCTCGTCCGCCGGCTTCGGTCACGCGCCGACGTACTCCCGCAGATGCTGGGCCGTCAGCGTCTGGGCATCCGCGACGAGGTCGGCGGGCGTGCCTTCGAACACGATCGAGCCGCCGTCGCGTCCGGCCCCCGGGCCGATGTCGATGATCCAGTCGGCGTGCGCCATCACGGCCTGGTGGTGCTCGATCACGATCACGCTGTTGCCGGCTTCGACGAGGCGGTCCAGCATCCCGAGCATGTTCTCGACATCGGCGAGGTGCAGCCCCGTGGTGGGCTCGTCGAGCACGTAGATCGCGCCCTTCTTCGCCATCGAGATCGCGAGCTTGAGGCGCTGACGCTCACCGCCCGACAGTGTGTTGAGCGCTTGGCCGAGCGTGATGTAGCCGAGGCCGACGTCGATCATGCGCATCAGGGTCGTGTGCGCGGGACCTTTGGAGAAGAAGACGGATGCCTCGGCCGCCGACATCGCGAGCACCTCGGCGATGTTCTTGCCGTCGAGGGTGTGCTCGAGCACCTCGTCGCTGAAGCCCGATCCCTCGCAGAGCTCGCAGAGGGTCTCGACCGTCTGCGTGAACCCGAGGTTCGTGATGATCACGCCGAGGCCGCGGCACGCGGGGCAGGCGCCCTCGGAGTTGGCGCTGAAGAGCGCGGGCTTCACGCCGTTGGCCTTCGCGAACGCGGAGCGGATCGTGTCGAGGATGCCGGTGTACGTCGCCGGGCTCGACCGACGGTTGCCCTTGATCGGCGACTGGTCGACGACCACGACGTCGTCGAAACCGGGCACGTTGCCATGGATGAGCGACGACTTCCCTGATCCTGCGACGCCGGTCACGACGGTGAGGATGCCGAGCGGCACGTCGACGTCGACCTTCTTGAGGTTGTGCTGAGTGGCCCCGCGGATCTCGAGCGCGCCTTTCGCCTGCCGCGTCGAGTCCTTGAGGCGCGCGCGGTCGCCGAGATGGCGGCCGGTGATGGTGCCGGACGTGCGCAGACCCTCGACATCCCCCTCGTACTGCACCTCGCCGCCCGCGCGGCCCGCGCCGGGGCCCAGGTCGACGATGTGGTCGGCGATCTCGATGACCTCGGGCTTGTGCTCGACGACGAGCACGGTGTTGCCCTTGTCGCGCAGCAGCTTCAGCAGCCGGTTCATGCGCTGGATGTCGTGGGGATGCAGGCCCGCCGTGGGCTCGTCGAAGACGTAGCTGATGTCGGTGAGCGCCGAGCCCAGGTGCCGGATCATCTTGGTGCGCTGCGCCTCGCCGCCCGAGAGCGTGCCCGAGGCGCGGTCCAGCGACAGGTAGCCGAGTCCGATGTCGATGAACGACGCGATCGTCTGGCGCAGGCCCACCATGAGCGGCGCGACGGAGGGGTCGTTCACCGTGTCGAGCCACACTGCGAGGTCCGTGATCTGCATGGCCGCGGCATCCGCGATGCTCGTCCCGTTGATCTTCGAGGACCGTGCACCCTCGTTCAGACGGGTGCCGCCGCAGTCGGGGCAGGGCAGGAACTTCACGGCGCGGTCGACGAACGCGCGGATGTGGGGCTGCAGCGCCTCGCGGTCCTTCTGGAGCATCGACTTCGTGATCTTCGGCACGAGACCCTCGTAGGTCATGTTGATGCCGGCGATCTTGACCTTCGTCGGCTCCTTGTAGAGGAAGTCGGCGCGCTCCTGCTCGGTGTAGTCCTGAATCGGCTTGGCGGGGTCCACGAAGCCGGACTCGGTGAAGGCCTTCACCATCCAGCCGTCGGCGTTGTAGCCGGGGACCTGGATGGCGCCGTCCTTCAGCGACTTGGTCTTGTCGTAGAGCTCGTCGAGGTCGACGTCGCTCACCTCGCCGAGTCCCTCGCAGCGTGGGCACATGCCGCCGGTGATCTCGAACGAGCGGCGCTCTCTGACCTTCTTGCCGCCCTTCTCGAGGGTGATCGCCCCTGCTCCCGACACGGACGGGATGTTGAACGAGAACGCCTGCGGCGAGCCGACGTGGGGCACGCCGATGCGGCTGAACAGCAGCCGCAGCATCGCGTGCGCATCGGTCGCGGTGCCCACCGTGGACCGCGCGTTCGAGCCCATGCGCTCCTGGTCGACGATGATCGCGGGGCTGACGTTCTCGAGCGCGTCGACCTCGGGGCGGCTCAGCTGGCCCATGAACTGCTGCACGAACGTCGGGTACGTCTCGTTGATGAGGCGCTGCGACTCGTTGGCGATGGTGCCGAACACCAGCGACGACTTGCCCGACCCGCTCACTCCGGTGAAGACGGTGAGCCGCCGCTTCGGGATGTCGACCGACACATCCTTGAGGTTGTTCTCGCGGGCGCCGACGACGCGGATGACCTCGTGCGAATCAGCGATGTGGGACTCGGATGCCATGCCGACGAGTATGCCGGGGAACCCGGACACCCCGCTTCCTGAATCCTGCTCGATCCGGACCACCTCGGGGGTTCGGGGCGCAGTAACTCCGTTGGGGCGGAGAATCTGCGCCCCAACGGAAGGAATGCGCCCCAAACCCGGGGGACGGGGGACGGATGCTGCGCCTCAGGCGGCGTCGGAGTCCGCGGGCTCGATCGCGAAGTTGTCGCGGAAGACGCACGTCGGGTCGTAGGTCGCCTTCACGCGGCGCAGCCGGGCAAGCGTCGCAGGCGGGAACGCCTCGGCGATCCGCTCCGGGCGCTCGGACGAGTCGAAGCTCAGGTAGATGCCGTCGACGTGGTCCGCGAGCGTGCGCCACTGGGCGTCGAGCCGGTCGGGGTGGGATCCGAGCGCGGCGACCGAGAAGTTCGCCGACCGGTGCGCGTACGCGGTCGCGTCCTCGGCGACGTCGGCCACCGCCCCGCCGACCGCGCGCAGCTGGAAGAACGGGACGGCGCCGGAGCGCAGCATCCGTTCCACCGCGGCAGCGAAGGCGGGCGTGACGTGCTCGATCAGACCCGAGCGGCTGTGCGGCTCGCCGGCGCCGTGCTGCGGGCCGAGGTCGGCGTTCGCCATGATCTGCGGGTACGTCGTGAGCTGCACGGACTGCTGCACGAGCGGCGCGAGCTCGGCGAACGGCTGCAGGCGGGCGATGATCGTGTCGGGGTCGTCGGAGTCGACGACGCCGTACAGCTGAACGACCTGCGGCTGGCCGGGGCGGGGCCCGCCGGTGAGCAGGAACATCGTGAGGTCGCGCGGCGACGACTCGACGATGCGGCCGTAGCCCTCGAGGAACTCTGCGACGTCGTCCACCTGGAACGCGAGCTGCGCGTATCCGACCTGGCCGACCTCGTCGACCTCGAACTCGAACGCGGTCACGATGCCGACGTTCGCGCCGGCCCCGCGGATCGCCCAGAAGAGGTCGGGATGGGTGGAGGCATCCGTCCGCACGATCGAGCCGTCGGCGAGCACCACCTCGGCGGCACGCAGGTGGTCGATCGTGAGGCCGTGCTCACGGGCGAGCAGGCCGATGCCGCCCGCCGTCGCGAGGCCCCCGACACCCACGCCGCCGTAGTCGCCCGACGTCAGCGCCCAGCCGTGCTCGCCCAGTGCCGCGGCCACCTGCGCCCACCGCGCACCCGGCCCGACGCGCACGAGCCTGCGGTCGGCGTCGAGCACCTCGATCTCGTCGAGGCTGCGGAGGTCGATCACGATGCCGCCGTCGTTGGTGCTGCGGCCGCTGATGCCGTGGCCACCGCTGCGCACCGCGAGAGGACGTTCGGGATGCCGGCGCGCGAACGCGAGCGCCTCTGCGACCTGCTCGGGCGACGAGGGCTGCAGCACCAGGCCGGGGCGTCCGCCGCGCATGTAGGTGGCGCGCACGTCGCCGTAGTCGAAGTCTCCGGGCTCGATCGCGCGCAGGCCTGCCGGCACGTCGTCGTACGCGATGCCGTCGCGGCGGGCGGCGATCGCCGCCGCCGACCGCACCGGCGCGGCGTCGACCCCGCGTGTGCCGCGTTCGGCGGTCACGAGCTCGCGCACGGCGGGGGCGACGTCCTCGCCGAAGCGCTGGAGCAGGCTCGGGTCGTCGGCCGCGATGATGAACGTGCCGATGCCGTCGTCCAGCGCGAGGCGGGCCAGGCGCTCGGCGAACTCCCGCGGATCGGCCGCGAGCTGACCGATGTTGAGCAGACGCCGGATCTCGCGCGGGTCGCGGCCGGCCGACTGGGCGGCCTCGTCGATCGCGGCGTTGCCCTTCGCGAGGTCGCCCGGCTGCATGTAGCCGAGCGACGGCAGCCATCCGTCGCCCTTGCGGCCGGTGAGCGCGAGCATGCGCGGCTTGTACGCGCCGATGTGGATCGGGATGTCGTGCGCCGGCCGCGGCCCGCGCTTCGCGCCGTGCGCCGCGTGGAACTTCCCGCCGGTGAACACGCCCCGGGGCTCGTCGGTGCGCCACAGCTCGCGGATGAGGTCGATCGCCTCACCCAGCGCCGTCACCGCCTGACCCGGCGTGAGCCGCGTGCCGCCCATCGCCTCGATCGCATCCCAGAAGCCGCCGGCGCCGAGGCCGAGGTCGAACCGCCCGCCCGACAGCAGGTCGATGCTCGCGGCGGCCCGCGCCACGACGGCGGGCGGTCGCAGCGGCACGTTCAGCACGTTGGGCGCGATGCGGATGGTCTCGGTGCGCGCGGCGACGAACGACATGAGCGTCCACGTGTCGAGGAACGCGGGCTGGTAGGGGTGGTCCTGGAAGGTAACCAGATCGAGACCGGATGCCTCGGCCACCTGCGACAGCAGCACCGGGGCCTCAGGGCTCGCGGCGGAAGGAGTGATGAAGGCGCCGAATTCGAGCGGGTGTCCGTAATCCACGATCTATTCGAACGCATGGTGTGCGCTCGTTGTTCCTCGTGCGTCAGCCGACGCGCCAGCAGCCGTCGACGTGGTCGTCCACCATGCCGGCGGACTGCATGAGCGCGTACATCGTGGTCGGGCCGACGAAGCGGAAGCCGCGCGTGCGCAAGGCCTTGCTCATCGCCGTGGCCTCCGCCGTGATCGCGGGGACCTCGGCGAAGGTCGCCGGCCGCCGATGGGCCCCCGGCGCGAAGGACCACATGAACGCATCGAGCTCACCGGGCGCGAGGCCGAGCACCAGCCGCGCGTTGGAGATCGTGGCCTCGATCTTGGCGCGATTGCGGATGATGCCGGCATCCATCATCAATCGCGCGATGTCGTCCTCGCCGAACGCCGCCACGGTCTCGGGCTCGAACCCCGCGAACACCTCGCGGAACCGCGGTCGCTTGCGGAGGATCGTGATCCACGACAGCCCCGCCTGGAACCCCTCGAGGCTCATCTTCTCGAAGAGCGCACGGTCGCCGTGCAGCGGCACCCCCCACTCCTCGTCGTGGTAGCGGGCGTACTCGGGGTCGTCGCCGACCCAGGCGCAGCGCGCGCGGCCGTCGGCGCCGAGGCGGACATCGGTGCTCACCGCGCCAGCCTAGGCTCCCCCGCCGACGTCGAGTCGGGCGTCATCGCCCAGCCAGGCACGATCGGCCGAGTTCAGCCGCCCGACACCTGCTCGATTCCCGGATGGCGCCTGCGTCGCTTACCTTGGAATGTCGGGCTGTTCGGGTCCGCACAGCTGGGAGGCAGGACCATGAAGATCGTCGCGTCGGCGGATTGGCGGGACTCGGTCCCCTTCGAGAACCCCGTACTCCTCGCAGATGTCGTGCCGGGCGAGCCGACGCGCTGCTTCACGTGCGGCCCCGAGTCGGAGCTGCTGGAGCGCACCGAGCTGTGGGCCTACAAGCACCGGCACCCGAAGAACCACGACGGCTACGTCCGCTTCTACTGCGCCTACCACGTGCCCGCCGCGGCGATCGTCCCGCAGCCGGCGGCAGCCGCACCGGCCGCACGCGCGAAGTCGTCGTCCCCGCGTCCGGCCGCGCAGCGTCGCGTCGCGAAGCCCGTCGTCCCCGAGCGCGTGCGCGCGATGTGCCCGAACTGCTTCATCGAGGTCTCCGCGACGGGCGAGTGCGGCAACTGCGGCTGGTCCGCTTCCTGACGTCGATCCCGATCCTCATTTGAGGATCGTTGCCGAGATGCGGAGCCGTCAGCGCAGACCAGCCCGCATCCCGGCTCAGCTCCTCATTCGAGGACGCCGGCTCGCACGGCGCGAGCCGCGCGCCGTCACTTCTTCTTGAGCGACTTCTCCGACACCGGCGCCTCGCCCGACGCGGCGAGCGCGCGGTAGTACTCGCGCGCCTCGTCCTGGCGCTGGCGCTCGGCACCCGAGGCGATGGGGGCGCGCACGTGCTCCGGCGCGAAGCCGTAGGCGTCGACGAGATCCTGCGCGTGCGGACGCAGCCGCGCCGCGAGACGATCGATGTAGCGGGAGACGGATGCCGCACGCTGGGTCGACAGCCGGCCGTTGATGATGTACCACGCGAGGTGCTTCTCGATGAGGTGCAGCCCGAACAGGTCGCGCAGCCACGTCAGCACCTGCTTGGTGCCCTCGTCCGAGATACGGTTCACGCCGTCGGTGAAGGCCTCCCACTGCAGCAGCTCGCCGTGTGCGCGGGCCGCTTCGATGAGTTCCGCCTGGTGGCTGTTGAACAGCGCGGCGGCCTCGGCCGGCGACAGCTTCGACGCCGGACGCAGGGCGGCCGCGACATCCGCGACCATCTGCTGCACCCGGCCGGCGAGCAGCTCGTGCTGCTGGTCGGGGCGCAGGCCCAGCTCGATCGAGCGCGCGGTCGAGCCGAAGTCGGTCACCGTCTGCCCGAGCTGGCGCAGCCCCGCACCGTGGAACAGCTTGCCGGCGGTCTTGCCGACCGCGAAGCGGGCCAGCTTCGCAGCATCCGCCCCCTTGAACTGCTTGGCGTAGTCCGACAGCAGTCGCTTGCCGACCAGTTGGAGCAGGACGTTGTTGTCGCCCTCGAACGTGACGTAGACGTCGAGGTCCTGGTGGAGGCCGACCATGCGGTTCTCGGCGAGGAAGCCGGAGCCGCCGCAGGCCTCGCGGGCCTCCTGGATCGTCGACAGGGCGTTCCACGTCGACAGGGGCTTGAGCGCGGCGGCGAGCGTCTCGAGGTCTTCGCGCTCCTCGGGGGTGTCGGTGCGGCCCGAGAACACGGCGTCGAACTTCTTGAGGAGCTCGTCGTGGCTGAAGAACTGCGCGTAGTTCTGCGCGAGGAGCGGCAGCAGGCGCCGCTGGTGCTTGCCGTAGTCGAGCAGCACGACCTCTTCGGTGCCGGCGCCCGAGTCGAACTGGCGGCGCTGGTTCGCGTACGTGAGCGCGATGTGGAGGGCGAGCGCGGTGCCGGTGGTCGCGGCGCCGTCGAGCGACACGCGTCCCTGCACGAGTGCCCCGAGCATCGTGAAGAAGCGGCGGCCGGGCGTCGGGATGTCGGACGTGTACGAGCCGTCGGGGGCGACCTGGCCGTAGCGGTCGAGCAGGTTGAAACGCGGGACGCGCACCTGGTCGAACGCGAGCCGGCCGTTGTCGATGCCGTTGAGGCCGCCCTTGACGCCGTCGTCCTCGCTGATGATGCCCGGGAGCATCGCGCCCTCGTCGTCGCGGATCGGCACGAAGAAGCAGTGCACGCCGTAGTTGACGCCGCCCGTGATGAGCTGCGCGAACACCGTCGCGGCCTTGCCGTGCAGCGCGGCGTTGCCGAGGTAGTCCTTGTAGGCGCCGCGGAACGGCGTGTGGATCACGAACTCCTCGGTCTCGGGGTCGTAGGTCGCGGTCGTGCCGATGGCCGCGACATCCGAGCCGTGTCCGGTCTCGGTCATCGCGAACGCGCCCGGGATCGACAGGTCGGTGATGCCCGGCATCCACTTGTCGTGGTGCTTCTCGGTGCCGAGCTGGAAGACAGCCGAGCCGAACAGGCCCCACTGCACGCCGGACTTGATCTGCAGGCTGGGGTCGGCCAGCACGAGCTCCTGGAACCCGGCGATGTTCGCCCCGTTGTCGTTGAGTCCGCCGAACTTCTCGGGCATCGCCCGGCGTGAGCCGCCGTGCTCGACCAGCAGGTGCAGCTGCGTCAGCACGCGCTCGCGGTGCTCGGGCATCGGCTGCCCTTCGATGCGCCAGAACGCGGGGTCCTTGATCATCTCGCGGGCCTCGCGGCGTGTCTCACCCCACGTCCCGAGGAGCAGGTCGGTGACCGCGGCGATGTCGATACGGGGATCGGATGCCTCGGCGGCGGTGTGCGGAGCGGTCGGGGCGCCCCCGGCGGGCGTGTTCTTGTGAACGGCGGGCTTCTTGGTGCGGACGGCGGCGTCAGCCATGTGCATCACCTCTCGGTGCGACGGGAAGGATCAAGTTGCCTTTGACGGTAGGACTCCGACAACGCCCCCTCAAAGCCTCTGGTGGATGTCCACAAGGTCGGCGCGGCACGGGGGACGGATCCGTTGTGCGAGACACACAGCCAGGGCGTCTGCGGACGCCGTGACGGGGATGCTCGGGCAGGACCCGCGCGAACGTCCGCGGCGAGGCCTAGGCTCGGGTCATGAGCCCGCCGACGGCGATCACGACCGCGTTCATCCCCGTGCACGATCCGCGAGCGGGCGCGCACTGGTACGCGGATGCGTTCGGCCTCGGCGTCGTCGAAGAGAGCGACGCCTCGAGCGTGCTCGCGGGCTCGCACGGGCAGGTGACGCTGATGGGGCCGAAGAGCGGCATTCACGTCGAACCCGGCCTCCCGTGGGCGACGTGCAACTTCCGCGTCGACGACCTCGCCTCCGTCCACGAGCGTCTCGCGCGGCTCGGGGCGCACCCGAGCGACGAGCTCGGCGACCCCGACCGCTGCCTCTTCTTCACCGCGACCGACCCCGACGGGAACACCATCCTCGTCACCGATCGCTGATGACCGCCGCATCAGCCTGCGATCCATGACGGACGAGTCCGCAGCCGACACCCCGCTCCTCGACATGTCGCCGCTCGACCTCGACGGCCGCGAGCCCGATCTCGACGAGCGGTTCGGCGAGGGGGTGCTCGACGAGAAGGTGTGGTGGCCGTACTACCTGCCGCACTGGTCGTCGCGCGAGCGTACGGCCGCCAGGTACTCGATCGCGCCCGACGCGCTCGAGCTCTTCATCGACGCCGACACCGCGCCATGGTCACCCGAGTTCGACGGCGACAACCGCGTCTCGCACGTGCAGACCGGCCAGTTCGCGGGCGTGCGGGGCAGCGCGACCGGGCAGCACCGCTTCCGCGACGGCCTTGTGGTGCGCGAGGAGCAGCCGGAGCGCCGGCTCCACCTGCCCCGGTTCGGCGTGATCGAAGTCCGCATGGCCGCGGTGCGCCACCCCGACGCGATGGTGGCGTTCTGGCCGATCGGGTTCGAGGACCGCCCCGAGGACTCCGGCGAGATCTGCATCGCCGAGATCTTCGGAAGCGAGCTCGACGACGAGGGCGGCTGGGTCGGCGTGGGCATCAAGCGCCAGCACGACCCGCGCCTGCGCGACGACTTCGAGAAGGTCCGTGTCGAGGGCGATCTCACCGAGATGCACGACTACGCCGTCGAGTGGACGCCCGACGCGGTGCGGTTCTTCATCGACCACCGCTGGGTCAAAACCGTGCGCCAGCGCATCGACTACCCCGTGCAGCTCATGCTGGATCTGTACGAGCTGCCGCGCCCGGACGGCACGCGCGACCTCGCCGCCCTTCCCCACACGTTCCGCGTCGAACGCGTGCGAACCTTCCCGCGCTCGTGACGCCGCAGGGCCGGGCGAACCTGCGGTCTCGGCATCCGTCTCAGAAGAGCCCGACGATGCGCCCTTCATCATCGACGTCGATGCTGTTCGCGGCGGGGGTCGCCGGCAGCCCGGGCATCGTCATGATGTCGCCGCAGATCATCACGACGAACCGGGCGCCGGCGGCGAGGCGCACCTCGCGGATGTCGACGACGTGGCCCGTCGGCGCACCGCGCAGCTTCGGATCGGTCGAGAACGAGTACTGCGTCTTCGCGACGCACACCGGATACCCGCCGTACCCCTCGTCCTGCAGGCGCTTGATCTGCGCGCGCACGGCGGTCGACGCGGTGATCTCGGACGCCCCGTAGATGCGCGTCGCGATCGCGCTCATCTTGCGCCACAGCGTCGCGTCATCCGGGTACGTGAAGCGCAGAGCGTCTACGTCCCCCGGTTCCGCGGGCCGGTCCTCACACAGACGTACGACCTCCCGCGCCAGTGCCTCCGCGCCCGCGCCGCCCTCGGCGAAGTGCTTCGCGACCACGGCCGTGACCCCGACGGACTCGGCGGCCGCGACGAGCGCCGCGGTCTCAGCATCCGTGTCCTCCGCGCGATGGTTGATCGCGACCACCGTCGGGATGCCCCACGTCTCGCGAAGGGTCTTCAGGTGCCGCAGGAGGTTGGCCGTGCCCTGCTCGAGGGCGGCGACGTTCTCGTGCGGGAGGTCCTGGACCTCGACGCCGCCATGGAACTTCATGGCGCGTACGGTCGCGACGACCACCGCCACGTCGGGGCGCAGGCCCGTCGTCCGGCACAGGATGTCGACGAACTTCTCGGCGCCCAGATCGGCGCCGAAGCCGGCCTCGGTGACGACGTAGTCGGCCATCCGCAGCGCGGAGTCCGTCGCGAGGTACGAGTTGCAGCCGTGCGCGATGTTCGCGAACGGGCCGCCGTGCACGAATGCCGGCGTGTGCTCGAGCGTCTGGACGAGGTTCGGCGCGAGCGCGTCTCGCAGGATGGCGGCCATGGCCCCGTGCGCCCGCAGGTCACGTGCGCGGATCGGCGTGCGGTCGCGGGTGTACGCGACGACGATCTCGCCGAGCCGCTCCTTGAGGTCGGCGAGGTCGGTGGCGAGGCAGAAGATCGCCATCACCTCGCTCGCCACCACGATGTCGAAGCCGTCCTCGCGGGGGTAGCCGTTGGACGGACCGCCGAGGCCGATCACGGCGTCGCGGAGGGCCCGGTCGTTGACGTCGAGCACGCGCCGCCAGGTCACTCGACGCACGTCGATGCCGAGGGCGTTGCCGTGATGGACGTGGTTGTCGATGAGAGCCGCGAGGAGGTTCGTCGCGATACCGATGGCCGAGAAGTCGCCCGTGAAATGGAGGTTGATGTCCTCCATCGGCACGACCTGTGCGTACCCGCCGCCCGCGGCGCCGCCCTTCATGCCGAACACCGGACCGAGAGCCGGCTCGCGCAGGCAGATCATCGCCCGCTCTCCGATGCGGGTGAGCGCGTCGCCGAGGCCCACGGTGGTCGTCGTCTTGCCCTCGCCCGCAGGGGTGGGTGACACGGCGGTCATCAGCACGAGCCGCCCGCGCGGCTTCTCCCGGAGCGTCCGCAGATGCCGCAGCGACACCTTGGCCTTGAACCGGCCGTACGGCTCGAGTTCCTCGTCAGGGATGCCGAGCCCCTCGGCGATCCGGGTGATCGGCCAGAGTTCGGCCTGCTGTGCGATCTCGATGTTGCTCGTGGCCACGCTCGCTCCCCGTCGCGGGCCTCGTCACCCGCCTCCGCCAGCCTATGGGGCTGGCGCTCAGTCGTCGCGGACGCCCGGGCGGCAGCATCCGTTCCGCTCCCGTCGTCTGTGATCCCAGACGCCAGTCGGGTCTGCGGGCCTATGCCCGATCGACCCCGCGCACCAGACTGGGTGCACTCCGGGCGCTGTGGCCCGGCCACCCCGTGGGGAGTCCGACATGGCCGCACTCGGCGAACAGCTCTTTCGGCGCAAGCCCATCGTCATCCAGCAGAAGCACCACAAGGGCGAGGAGCTCGCCCGGAACATCGGCACCTTCCAGCTCATGATGTTCGGCGTCGGCGCGACCGTCGGCACCGGGATCTTCTTCGTGCTGAGCGAGTCGATCCCCGAGGCGGGGCCCGCGGTGATCATCTCGTTCATCGTCGCCGCGATCTGCGCCGGCCTGTCGGCGCTGTGCTACGCCGAGCTCGCCTCGGCGATCCCCGTGAGCGGCTCCACCTACTCGTACACGTACCACGCGCTGGGCGAGATCTGGGCGGTGATCATCGCGGGCTGCGTACTGCTCGAGTACGGCGTCGCCGTCTCGGCGGTCGCGGTGGGCTGGAGCGGCTACTTCAACGAGCTGCTCGAGAACACGCTCGGACTCCGGCTGCCGGATGCGCTGTCGGTGTCGTTCATCCCCGGATCCGATGGCGCGGCGACCGGCGGGATCATCAACCTGCCCGCCGTCGTCCTCGTGGGCCTGTGCTGCCTGCTCCTCATCCGAGGCGTCGCAGAGTCGGCCACGGTGAACACGATCATGGTGCTCATCAAGCTGGGCGTGCTGGTGCTGTTCATCGTCCTCGGCTTCACCGCGTTCAACGCCGACCACTTCGAGGACTTCTTCGCGTTCGGCGCGGCCGGCATCAGCGCCGCCGCGGCGACGATCTTCTTCTCGTTCATCGGCCTCGATGCCGTCGCGACGGCGGGCGAGGAGGTGCGCAACCCGCAGAAGGCGCTCCCCCGCGCGATCATCGGCGCCCTCATCATCGTCTCGACGGTGTACATCCTGGTCGCCATCGCGGGGCTCGCCGCCGAGCCGGTGGAGTTCTACTCCACCGAGGAGGCCAGCGAGGCGGGCCTCGCCCAGATCCTGGAGAACATCACGGGCAACCCGATCTGGGGCACGATCCTGGCGGCCGGCGCGGTCGTCTCGATCTTCTCCGTGACGCTGGTGACGCTGTACGGCCAGACCCGCATCCTGTTCTCGATCTCACGGGACGGGCTCGTGCCGCGGAAGTTCCTCAAGGTCAACGCCAAGACGATGACGCCCATCTACAACACGATCGTCGTCTCGGTGATCGTCGCCATCGTGGCCGGGTTCGTGCCGTCCGACTATCTGTGGGACACCGTCTCGATCGGCACGCTGGTCGCCTTCAGTGTCGTGGCGCTCGCCGTCATCGTGCTGCGGCGCACGAAGCCCGACCTCGAGCGACCCTTCCGGGTTCCGCTCTACCCGGTGGTGCCGATCCTCACCATCGCCGCGTGCGTCTACATCCTGTCGGGGCTGGCGGCCATCACATGGGTGATCTTCGGCGCCTGGATCGCGATCGTGCTGCTCTACTACTGGTTCTACGGACGAAAGCACGCGACGCTGAACGACTACACCTCGGCGGAGCAGATCGCCGAGCCGATCCATCCCGAGGACGAGACGTGACGTACCTCGTCGGCTACGGACCGCGAGGCGACGATCGCAGCGCGATCGAGCTCGCGTTCCAGTTCGCCCGCTCGCATCCCGAGCCGGTCGTGGCGGTGTCGGTCGTCCCGCAGGGATGGGGCACGCCGCTCGCCGGCGGCGTCGACCGCGAGTATGAGGAGTGGGCCGCGGGCGAAGGCCGGCGGAGTGCGGAGCTCGCCCTGTCGGACTTCGCCCACCATCCCGGGATCCCCGCCGAGGCGGTGTGGGTCGCCGGCAGATCAGCGCCGGCGACGCTGATCGAGCAGGCCGTCGCGCGAGACGCGGGGATGATCGTGGTGGGATCCGCCGAGGAGGCGGAGCCGGGGCGCGTGCAGCTGACCTCGAAGACCGACCGGCTCGTGCATTCCTCGCCCCTGCCGGTGGCCATCGCGCCACGGAGTTTCCGCACGACGAGCGCCGTCACGAGGGTGACCGTCGGCTTCCGCGACGACGATGCCAGCTGGTCGCTGCTGAACCGTGTCGCGGAGTTCAGCAGACTCGCCTCGGCGCGGATGCGCCTGGTCACGTTCCTCGTGAACCCGTCACGCCGCCCCGTCACCACCGACATCAGCCACGCGCAGACCCAGGTCATCGAGCTGTGGGGCGCGCAGGCCGCCGCCGCGCAGCAGGAGGCGGCAGCGCATCTGAAGACCCTCGGGTTCTCCGACCACGATCTCGAGTACGGCATCGCCGCCGCGGGCGACTGGGGCACAGCGGTGTCGTCGGTCGGCTGGACCGAGGGCGATGTCATGGTGGTGGGCTCGTCGTCGACGCACCGCCTGGCCCAGGTGTTCCTGGGCTCCAGCGCATCGAAGATCCTGCGCAACGCACCCGTGCCCGTCGTGGTCGTGCCGGGCGCCGGCGCGTAGCCCTGCACAGAATCGGAGGCTCTCGGCGACACGCCGGGTCACAGCATCCCGAGCCCGCGTGTCAGGCAGATCCTCCGATTCTGTGCGCCAGGACGCGACGGGGATGCTGCGCCGCGAGGTCGCGGCGCAGCATCCCCGTCTCAGCCGGCTAGAGCGAGAGCCCGTGACCGAAGCGGAACAGCGGGTCGGCGGTGTCGAACGGCACGTCGGGGCGCGACGCCTCCACGGCCGCCATCGAGCTCGGCACGTCGAACGGCAGCTTGCCGGTCGCCGGGGATCCGCCGGTCAGGACGTCGAGCAGAGCACCGGCGTTCGCTCCCCAGTTCGCAGTGACCGCGGCCGCGGCATCGACGATCGGGCCGAGGATCGCGGGACGGTCGAGGAACACGTCCACGACCGTCGGCACGACCGACGACACCGCGCGCACATGGGCGACGACCTCCTCGGGGAAGTCGAGCGACCCGGCGTGGAAGAAGTTCTCGAACATCGAGGCGCGCTGCTCGTAGGGTGCCTGCAGGCGCAGGATCGCAGCATCCGCCTCCTCCGGCTTCTCGACGATCTCGCCGTAGTGAGCCGCCGCCTCGGGCGCGATGCCCTCGACGTAGAGCTTCAGTCCGCGGCGCAGCGGCAGGGCGCCGTCGTTGGACAGCACGGCGATCGAGGCGCGCTGCGCGGCCTCGCCGGCGGCGCGGAACTGCGTCGAGCCGACGATGGCGTCGGCCGCCTCGACGTCCACGTACGGGTTCTCGAACAGGCCCAGCTCGAACTTCTCGCGGAGCAGACGGCGGGCGGAGACGTCGAGGCGCTCCTCGCTCACGCGGCCGTCGCGCACGAGGCCGAGGAGCAGCTCCGGGTCGTGCTCTCCGCCGAACTGGTCGGCGCCGGCGTCGAGGATCTTCACCATGCGCTCGGCGGGGCTCAGGTGCTCCACGCCCCACGCGCGGGCGGCGAAGTCCGTGCCCATGATCGGCTGGTCGGTGACCAGGCCCCAGTCGGTGCAGACGATGCCGTCGAAGCCGAAGCGCTCGCGCAGCAGGCCCGTGAGCACGCCCTTGTTGAAGCCGAAGCCGACCTCCTCGTACTCGGTGCCGACCGGCATGCCGTAGTACGGCATGATCTGGCGGCCGCCCGCGGCGAAGATCTCCTCGAACGGCTTGAGGTGCAGCTCGAACTGCCCGCCGGGGTAGACCTGCTCGCGGCCGTAGTCGAAGTGCGGGTCCTCGCCGTCCTTCTGAGGGCCGCCGCCCGGGAAGTGCTTGGTCATCGTGCTCACCGAGCCCGGGCCGAATGCGGATCCCTGGAAGCCGCGCACGTACGCCGCGCCCAGCTCGCCCGCGAGAGCTGCGTCCTCGCCGAACGTCTGCAGCTGGCGTGCCCACCGCGACTCGGTCGCGAGGTCGACCTGCGGGTGCAGCGCCACGCGGATGCCGACGGCCGTGTACTCCTGGCGCGCGATGTCGCCGAAGCGCTGCACCAGGTCCGCGTCACGGGTCGCCGCGAGACCGAGCGGCTCGGGCCACTGCGAGAACGGGCCGGCGAACATCGCGGCGCCCGGGTTGTCGCTGAACGAGTGGCGCGGATCGGTCGAGATCGACACCGGGATGCCCAGGCGAGTGGATGCCGCGAGCTCCTGCAGCTTGTTGTGCCAGGCCGCGATGTGACTGGCCTTGGGCGCGACGCCCAGCAGGTTGAAGTGGTTCATGTGGCGGCCGGCCACGTACTCGCGGTTCGACGGGATGCCGAAGGCGGAGTCGCCCTCGGACAGCTCGCCGCCCTCGCCCATCACGATCATCGTCTGGAAGAAGAGGCCCGCCTTCTCCTCCACCGTCATCTCGGCGAGGAGCAGCTCGACGCGCTCCTCGACGGGCAGGCTCGCGTCCAGCCAGGGCCGGTCGGATGGGGCAGTGGTCGCCGCATCCGCGATCGTCGTCGTGGTGTCGGTCATCACTTCACTCCCTTGATGCGGTAGACGAGCACGGCGCCGGCGAGGGAGACGAGCGCACCGAAGAGGTAGTACACGGTGTAGCCGCCGAGGGAGGTGGTGGCGCCGAGGGCGATGATGCCCGGGGCGATCGCGGGGGCGATCGACTGCGGCAGCGCGTTGGCGATGTTGAGCACGCCGAGGTCCTTCGCGGTGTCCTCGCGGTTGGGCAGCACCTCGGTCGCCAGGGCCAGGTCGACCGACATGAACGAGCCGGCGCCGAAGCCGATGATCGCCTGGGCGACGAGGACGACGGCGATGCTCGGCGCGAATGCGAGGGTCACGAGGCCGACGACCATGATGACGCCGGCGATCGCGACGAACGGGCGGCGCTTGCCGATCTTGTCGGAGAGCACGCCGCCGAGCGGGCCCGAGATGGCCATGGCGACCATCGAGGCGAGGTTGGCGATGAGGATCGTGGTGATCGCGGTCTGCTCGTCGAGGCCGAACTTCTCGGTGAGGTAGAAGGGCAGGAACGTCGCGATGCCCGCGTAGCCGAACATCACGAGGAACTTGGTGAGCCAGGTCCAGCCGAAGTCGGGGTGCTTGGCCGGGTTGAAGACGAACGAGCCGAAGAACTGGCCGATCGTGAACTTCTGCGCGGGCTTGTGGTCGAGGCGGCGGTCCTTCAGAACGAGGACGAACAGCACCGCGAGCACGGTGGCGATGGCGGCGGGCACGACGAAGCGGGCGAAGTCGTCCGACAGGAAGTTGACCAGGAACGAGCCGGCGAGGATGCCGAGCGGCGTGGTGAGCCCCACGATGCCCGACACCTTGCCGCGGCCGGTGACCGGCACCTGGTCGGGAAGCGTCGCGTTGGCGGCGGCGAGCACGGCGTTCATCGAGGTCTGCACGAGGCACCATGCGATGAGCACGACCCACACCGACTCGGCGACGCCGATGAGGGCGAAGCCTCCGAGGCCGACGAGCGTGCCGCCGAGGATCCATGGGCGGCGCATGCCGAAGCGGGAGATCGTGCGGTCGGACAGGCGGCCGGCGAGCGGGTTGGCGATGAGCGCGAACAGCGCGCCGACGCCCATGATGAGCCCGAGGTTGGCGGTGGCGGTGCCCTCGGGCGAGATGTGCTCGACCTTGAAGGCCATCGAGACGAGCACCGGCGTCAGCAGCGCGAGATAGACGCCGAAGTTCACCGCGGCGAGGCCGGGGGTGTAGCCCCGGGGAGTCTTCTCGGGCGTGGTGCCCGGTGCCTTGAAGCCGGTCGTTCCGGCGGCCGCAACCGTCGCGGCGGGCGACATCTCTGTCATCGGAGTCCTTTCTCGGGTGCGACGCGCGTCGACTCCGACGCGCGTCCAGGCACGAGCGTACATGAAACCCGACCGTTTGGTAACTGAAAGTCGACCGCCTGGTAATCGACGAGGATAGGATGGGCGCAGGCGAGCGCGGGGAGGCGGTGACGACGTGACGACGACCACCGCACCCGGCGCCGTGCCCACCGTGCGCACCGCCCGCACCGAGCAGACCCGCGCCGCGATCGTCGCCGCAGCGCACGACGCTTTCGTCACCCGGGGATACCGCGCCACGTCGCTGCGTGACATCGCGGCTGCCGCCGGCATCAGCCACCCCGGTCTGCTCCGGCATTTCGCCACGAAGGACGAGCTGCTCGCCGCCGTGGTCGACCTGTTCGAGCGCGACAACGAGACCGAGCTCCTCGAACGCATGGCTGCTGAGGACCCCGGCACCCTCGCCTACAGCGAGATCGCGCGGCGCAACGAGACCGTGCCCGGATACCTGGCGCTCTTCGCCGCGCTCACGGGCGAGGCATCCACCCCCCGCCATCCCGCGCACGAGATCGTGCGAGACCGGTACGCGCGCCTGCGCGAGCTGTCGACGGACGCCATCGACGAGGCGATCACCCAGGACACCGTCGCGGCGGACCGCGACCCGCGCGGCGAGGCCGTGCGCGTCGCCGCCGCGTGGGACGGGCTCCAGCTGCTCGCGCAGTACCTTCCCGAGCGGGTCGACATCGCCGAGACCCTCGAGACGTACGAGGCGTCGCTCACACTGCCCGTGGGCTGGCGCGACGCCGACGATCCCGCACCCGCCTCGACGGCGGCGCCGGTGCCGCCGATGCCTTCCGTCGCGGCACCGGATGCTGCGCCCTCGGGCTATCGCGTCGGCCGCGAGCGCCGCGCCCTCATCGTCGACGGCGCCACCGCGCTCTTCGCCGAGGAGGGCTACGGCGACACCAGCCTGCGCGACATCGCCGAGCGCGTCGGCGTCTCGAAGTCGACGCTGCTGCACTACTTCGGGTCGAAGGAGGATCTGCTGAGCACGGTGCTGAGCCACCGCGACCAGCAGATCGAGTCGCGGGCGGACTACGCTCCCGCCGACCGGGCGGTCGAAGAGCTGCGCGCCCTCCCCCGCGGCGCCAGCGTCAACGCGGCGAGGGCTCCGGGCCTCATCGAGGTCTACGCCGTGCTCTCGTGCGAGGCGGTGCCCGCCGACCATCCCGCGCACGCCTACTTCGAGGAGCGCTTCCGCGGCGTGGTGGACCACTTCGCCGCACTGTTCCGCGCCGCCCAGGAGGACGGCGACCTCCCCTCTCACCGCGACCCCGAGTTCGAGGCCCTCTGGCTCACCGCGCTCTGGGACGGCCTGCAGTACCAATGGCTCTACGACCGCTCGTCGGTGGATGTCGCGGCCCAGCTCACGGCGCACCTCGACGACGTGCTGCCGCGGTGACCGATCAGGCGGCGGCGACCACCGCGAGCACGGCCTCGCCGTAGGCCTCGCGCTTCTTGGCGCCGATGCCCGAGACACCGTCGAGGTCGGCGAGGCTCGCGGGCCGGCGCTCGGCGACGGCGCGCAGGGTCGCGTCGCCGAACACGATGTAGGCGGGCACGCCGAGCTCTTTCGCGACGCCGGCGCGCCACGCGCGCAGCGCCTCGAAGAGGCCGGCGTTCGCAGGGTCGAGCGTCTCGGGAGCGGTGGATTTGCGCACGCGTGCGACGCCGCCGGAGCGGCCCATCACGTCGCGGCGCAACGGCACCGGCGTCTCGCCGCGCAGCACGCCCGCCGCAGAATCGCCGAGCGCGAGCGTGCCGTACTCGCCGCGGGCGACGAGGATGCCGCGGGCCAGCAGCTGGCGGATCACGCTGCGCCAGTCCTGATCGCTGAGATCGGCGCCGAGCCCGTACGTCGATAGCTGGTCGTGGCCCTGCTGCCGGATGCGGTCGGTCGAGGCGCCGCGGAGGATGTCGACGAGGTGACCGGCACCGAACGCCTGGCCGCGCTCGCGCTGCAGGCGCACGATCGTCGAGAGGAGCTTCTGCGCGGGGACGAGTCCGTCCCAGGTGTCGGGCGCCTCGAGGCACGTGTCGCAGTTGCCGCACGGGGCAGAGGCTTCGCCGAAGTAGGCGAGCAGGTTCTGGCGGCGGCATCCGACCGTCTCACAGAGGCCCAGCATGGCGTCGAGGTGCTGGCCGAGCCGGGTCTTGAAGGCGCGGTCGCCGGGCGACTGATCGATCATGCGGCGCTGCTGCACGACGTCGCCGAGTCCATAGGCCATCCACGCGACGGAGGCCTCGCCGTCGCGGCCCGCCCGGCCGGTCTCCTGGTAGTAGCCCTCGACAGACTTCGGCAGGTCGATGTGCGCGACGAAGCGGACGTCGGGCTTGTCGATGCCCATGCCGAACGCGATCGTGGCGACCATGACGACGCCGTCCTCGCGGAGGAAGCGGGACTGGTTGGCGGCACGCGTCTCGGCGGGAAGACCGGCGTGGTACGGGAGCGCGTCGACGCCCTGCGCCGAGAGGAACTCGGCCGTCTGCTCCACCGACTTGCGACTGAGCGCGTAGACGATGCCCGCCGCGCCGGACCCCTGCGAGCGGATGAACGCGACGAGCTGGCGCCGCGGGTCGGACTTGGCCTCGATGCGGTACTGGATGTTGGGCCGGTCGAAGCTCGAGACGAAGTGGCGCGCCTGCGGCAGCTGCAGCCGCTCGGTCATCTCGCGGTGCGTCGCGGGGGTCGCCGTCGCCGTGAGCGCGAGATGCGGCACCCCGGGGAATCGCTCGGCGAGGGCGCCCAGCGCCAGGTAGTCGGGGCGGAAGTCGTGACCCCACTGCGACACGCAGTGCGCCTCGTCGATCGCGATGACGCTGAGCTGTCCGCGCGCGAGGAAGCGGAGCGTCGCCTCGGTGTTCAGCCGCTCGGGGGCGACGTAGAGGAGATCGAGCTCGCCCGCCAGGAACGCCCGCTCGACGGCCGCGCGCTCGGGCGGCGCCTGGGTCGAGTTGAGGTACGCGGCCCGCACGCCGTTGGCGAGGAGCGCGTCGACCTGGTCGTGCATAAGGGCGATGAGGGGGCTCACGACGAGCCCCGTCCCCGGGCGGACGAGCGCCGGAACCTGGTAGCAGACGCTCTTGCCGCCACCGGTGGGCATCAGCACGACGGCATCGCCGCCGGCGATCACGTGGTCGACGATCGCGCCCTGCTCGCCGCGGAACGCGTCGTACCCGTACACCTCGCGCAGCACGGTGGCCGCGTCGGCGCCCGCGAAGTCCCGGCGCGGACCGGCGCCTGTGAACTCCCGGCGCGAACCGGCGCCCGCGAAGGGGTCGATCGACGTCGAGCCGCCCGCCATGGGGTCGGGCGGCGGCATCCATCCGTCCTCCGGCGGCGCCCACGAATCGTCGGGCGCAGGAGCGAACTCGGGCTCCCACGCGAGGTCGGCGTACGGGTCGCCCTGGGGGATTGTCACCCGTCCCAGGGTAGCCGCGGGATCCGACGCGCTCCCCCGCCAGCCCCGCCCGGTGCACAACCCGAGCCGAACCCATCTCCCCGGGTTGTGGGGAGGAGCCTCCCGGCATCCTCATTTGAGGATCAGGGCCGAGATGAGGAGCGGCGCGCCGGGGTCGGGGCCGCACTTCGGCCCTGGACCTCAATTGAGGAGCGGGTGGAGCCCGCAACACCCCGAGCTCAGCACCACTTCTCCGCGAGCGTCGTGATGACGTTCGCGTTGCGGTTGGTCGCGACGCCCAGCAGCTTCGCCGCGCGGAGCGGATCGACGGTTCCGGCCTGGTAGCCCGGGCCGAGAAGCGCGTGCGCGACCCTGCCGCGCACCACCATCTCGCCGGCATCCGTCGTCAGCCCCTCGATCTCGGCGATCGTGTCGGCCTGTGGCGCTTCCTTCAGCAGATACACGTAGTGCCGCTCCAGGCCACGCCGGCCCGCGGTGAGGACGACGGCGTCACGGGCGATCGCCGCAAGCTCGTCGATCGTGAACACCATCGTCGGCACGTCGAACCCGCGGTCCGCGGCGAAGGCGTCCTCGAGCGCCTTCTCGATCTTCGCCCGCGAGCGCAGCGTCGCCGTGAAGCGCACGTTGCCCGTGTTGATGTGGGTCTGGACGTCGGTGAACCCGACGCTCTCGACCACGCGCACGATGTCGCCCTTCGGGAACTTCCGGTTCGCCCCGAGGCTGATCGCCCGCAGGAACGCCACGTAGGTCGGCATGACGCCATCATCCCGGATGCCTCCCTCCCGCCGCATGCGGTAGCGTCACCCGCATGCAATGCCTGTGACCCGTCTCCGTCACCACCGGTCTGCGCGATCCGCGCAGCCACAGAATCATGGATGCCGCGGGCCGGCGTCCGCGAAAGGCATCGCATGTTCCCCTCCTCGTCGTCCCTGCCCCTCACCGGCAAGACCGCCCTCGTCACCGGCGTCTCGCGCCGGCGCGGCATCGGCTTCGCCGTCGCCGCCCAGTTCGCGCGGCTCGGCGCCGACGTCTTCTTCCACCACTACCGCCCGCACGACACACGCCTGCCGTGGGGCGGCGACGACCTCGACGCCGTGCGCGAGGGTCTGCGCGCGGAGCTCGCGCCGGGCGCGCAGCTCGGCGACATCAGCGCGGACCTGCGGGACGCGGCTGGGCCCCCGCACCCGGAGGCTCCGGGCGCCGCGCCGACGGCGCCGGGAGGGGGCGTGGGGACCCCCCGCCTCGTCATCGAGGCCGCCACGGCACTGACCGGGCGGCTCGACATCCTGGTGTGCAATCACGCGCAGTCGGGCGACGACGGGTCGATCCTCGACATGACCGCCGAGCGGCTCGACGCCTTCTGGCAGACCAACACGCGCTCGACGCTGCTGCTCACGCGCGAGTTCGCAAAACTGCACGCGGGCGCACCGGCACCCGACTCGCGCCCCGGCGAGCGGGTCGAGCGGCGGGGGCCGTTCGCCGAGCCGACGGGCCGCGTGTTCTGGATGACGTCGGGCCAGATCCACGGCGCGATGCGCGGCGAGGTCGCGTACGCGGCCAGCAAGGCGGCGCTCGCCGGCGTCACGAAGACGGTGGCGGCCGAGCTTCTCGACCTCGGCATCATCCTCAACACGATCGATCCCGGGCCGGTCAACACCGGCTATCTCGACCCCGAGACGACCGACCGGCCGCTCGACGAGATCGAGGCGTGGATGCGGTCGACGCCTTTCGGCCGCTTTGGCGAGCCCGCGGATCCCGCGCGGCTCATCGGCTGGCTCGCGACGCCCGACGGCGCGTGGGTCGTGGGCCAGGTGCTGTCGACCGACGGCGGGCTCGGGCTCGGCTGAGCGCGTCGCAGCCGCAGCCGCAGCCGCAGCCGCAGCCGCGGCGGGGTGCGTTGCGCGAGGGGCGCGATCGAGGCGTTCGGGGCGTTCGTGCTACAGCCGCACGACCTCGGTCACCCGCACCACCGCGGTGCCCGCCTCCTCCGACGCTGCGAGGTCGACCACGCCGCGGATGCGCCAATCGTGATCGCCCGCCGGGTCGTCGATCGTCTGCTCCACGCGCCAGAGCCCCGAGGACGCAGCATCCGTCTCGTCCACGGTCACGAGCCGCGGCGACCGGGCCGCCCCGCCCGTCAGGATCTCGTCGTGGTCGTCGAAATAGGCGTCGAGAGCGGCAGGCCAGTCCACCTCGGGGTCGAGCTCGACGAGCTCCTCGTCGCGCTGCAGCGCGGCGAGCTGCACCCTCCGGAACAGCTCGTTGCGCACCAGCACGCCGAACGCGCGGCGGTTGGTGAGCACCGACGGCGGAGCCGGCGGAACCACGGGAGCCGACGGGTCGTCGACGGGGTTGATCAGCGCCTCCCACTCGTCGACGAGGCTCGAATCGACCTGTCGGACGACCTCCCCGAGCCACGCGACCAGATCGTGGAGGTCGTCGTTCTGCGCCTCGGCCGGAACGGTCTGGCGCACCGCGCGATACGCGTCCGAGAGGTACCGCAGCACCAGTCCCTCGCTGCGCGCGAGCTGGTACAGCGAGATCAGCTCCGAGAACGACAGCGCCCGCTCGAACATGTCGCGCACGACCGACTTCGGTGACAGCTCGAAGTCGCGCACCCACGGCTGGCTCGACGCGAAAACCTCGTACGACTGCGCGAGCAGCTCCTCGAGCGGCTTCGGATACGTGACCTCTTCGAGCAGAGCCATCCGCTCGTCGTACTCGATGCCGTCGGCCTTCATCGCGGCGACGGCCTCGCCGCGCGCCTTGTACTCCTGCTGCGACAGGATCGGCCGCGGGTCGTCGAGCGTCGCCTCGATGACGCTCACGACGTCGAGCGCGTAATGCCCCGTCCCCACGGCGCCCGCCGTGTCGTCGGGGTCGAGCAGCTCGATCGCGGCGAGCGCGAACGGAGACAGCGGCTGGTTGAGTGCGAAGTTCGGCTGCAGATCGACGGTGAGACGGATGCTGCGGCCCTCGCCATCGCCTCCGCTCCGGTCGATCTCCACCACGTCGGCCGTCAGCAGCGTGCGGAAGATCGCGATCGCGCGCCGCGCGAGCTCGTACCGCCGGGCGCGCGGCTCGTGGTTGTCGAACACGAGGCTGCGGACGTTCTCGAACACGTCGCCGCCGCGCGCGATGACGTTGATGAGCATCGCGGCGGTGAGCTGCAGCTGCGGCACGAGGGGCTCGGGCTCGGCCTCGACGAGGCGCTCGAACGATCCGAGGCCCCAGTTGACGACACCCGTCGGCGCCTTCTTGCGCACGATCTTCTTGCGCTTGGCGGGGTCGTCGCCGGCCTTGCGGAGCGCGGCCTCGTTCTCGATCTCCCACTCCGGCGCCATCACGACGACGGTGCCCGAGGTGTCGTAGCCGGCGCGTCCCGCACGACCGGCGACCTGGTGGAACTCGCGCGCGGAGAGCTGGCGCATCTTCGTGCCGTCGAACTTCGACAGCGCCGTGATGAGCACGGTGCGGATCGGCACGTTGATGCCGACGCCGAGGGTGTCGGTGCCGCAGATGACTCGGAGGAGCCCTCGCTGTGCGAGCGTCTCGACGAGCCGGCGGTAGCGCGGCAGCATGCCCGCGTGGTGCACGCCGATGCCCGCGCGCACGTAGCGCGACAGGGTGCGGCCGAACGCGGTCGTGAAGCGGAAGCCGCCGATCGCCTCGGCGATCGCGTCGCGCTGCTCGCGGGAGACGATCTTGATCGACGACAGCGCCTGCGCCCGCTCCATCGCGGCGGCCTGCGAGAAGTGCACGATGTACACCGGCGACTCGCCGGTCTGCAGCAGCTCTTCGACCGTCTCGTGCACGGGCGTGCGGGCGTACGAGAAGTGCAGCGGCACCGGGCGCTCGACGCCGGTGATGCGCGAGACCGTGCGGCCGGTGCGGCGCTCGAGGTCCTCGGCGATCGTCGTGACGTCCCCGAGCGTCGCCGACATCAGCACGAACTGCGCGCGCGGCAGGAGCAGCAGCGGCACCTGCCAGGCCCACCCGCGATCCGAGTCGCCGTAGTAGTGGAACTCGTCCATCACGACCTGGTCGACCGCGGCGTCCGCACCCTGGCGCAGCGAGAGGTTCGCGAGGATCTCCGCTGTGCAGCACACGATCGGGGCATCCGGATTCACCGACGAATCGCCGGTGACCATGCCCACGTTCGCGGCGCCGAAGATGTCGACGAGCGCGAAGAACTTCTCGCTCACGAGCGCCTTGATCGGCGCGGTGTAATAGGTGCGACCGCCACGGGCGACGCAGGCCGCGTGAGCCGCGACCGCCACGAGCGACTTGCCCGTGCCCGTCGGCGTCGACAGGATCACGTGCGACCCCGACACGATCTCGATGACCGCCTCGTCCTGCGCGGGGTACAGCGCGAAGCCCTGATCCCCCGCCCACTCCACGAACGCGTCGTACAGCGCGTCGGCGTCGGGCGCCCCCGCGGGCGCACCCGAGGCCTCGGCCGCGGCACTGATGGTCTCGAGAAGCGTCACCGTCCGAGTCTGCCAGGTCGCAGCATCCGCTCGTCCTGGCGGTCGCCGCGCTCGCTCGCCCCCCTCGCGCGCCCCCTCCCCTTCGCGGATCCGGAATTCCGGAGCCGCGAGCCGGGTCGGTCGCGGGCGGCTGTGCGGCGGGAAGGGGCGGTGCGGGCGGCTGTGCGGCGGGAAGGGGCGGTGCGGGGGCATGAGAGAAGACGGATGCCGCGGCCCGCGGCATCCGTCAGCCCTCGCGGATCAGCGCCCGAGCGCGTCCAGGATCACGTCGGTGTAGGCGGTGTACCCCGCGTATGTCGGGTGCAGATAGCCGGCCGGGTCGCCTACCAGGTCGAACCCGAACCACGGGTCGCTGGGCACGAGCGGCACGAGCTGCACGCCGTGCCCGGCGAACGCGCCGACCACGTCGGCGTAGAGCACGTTCGCGCCGCCCGCGGCTGCCGCGCCGACGGCGCCCTGGATCGCGGCGTTGAGGGCGTCGGTCGCCCCGTTCACCGCGGCGACGAGAGCGGCGAGCTGGGCGAACTGCGGGGCGCCCGGCGGCGCCGCGAGCAGGTGCGGATAGCCGGTGACGACGATGGTCGCGTTCGGCGAGCGCTCGGCGACCGATCCGATCAGCGAGCTGAGCGGCATCACGATCCCCGGTGCGGAAGCGACCGCCATCTGGATCGCGGCGAGGCACGGCGCGGAGTCCCCGCCCGCCGCGGCGGCCGCGCACGCGGCGTAGACCTGGTCGAGGTCGAGGTCGTTCGCGCCGACGGTGAGCGTCACGACGTTCGTGCCGCGGTTCACCTGCGACAGCTGAGCCATGGTGTCGGCGATCGTCGCACCGGAGCACCCGGCGTTGCGCAGCAGGTTGAACTTCGGCGCCTGGTCGAGTTGGGCTGCGTAGCCCCCGTCCGTCCGGACGCAGGCGTCCAGCGGTACGCCGCCGCCCTGGCCCGCGGCGATCGAGTCGCCGAGGGCGACGTGTTTGGCGACCAGCAGCGGCGAAGCCGTGGCGGGTCCTGCCGCCCCCGCGACGAGCACGACGGCCCCCAGCGCGACGGCCGCGAGCGCGGCCAGAATGCGTCGTTTCATGATTCCCCTTCGAATCCGTGGACGGATCGATCGATTCCCCCGAATCGGCCCGCGCAGTGCGGACGAGGCCGACGATAGACCCGTGGCGACCGTCCCGCCAGGGGTCCGCGTGTGCGCGCGGTGGCGGAATCGCGCGGCGGACCCGTACGTTGAGTAGGACGACGGAGGGACTGAAGTGACCGAGACGCAAACGCAGACCATCGTGACCCGCAACGACGAGGATCGCCGCTACGAGGGGCACGTCGACGAGGTGCTCGCGGGATTCACCGTGTTCCGCATCGACGCGAAGGGCCGCCTGCACTTCCCGCACACCGAGGTCGACCCCGCCTTCCGCGGCCGGGGCATCGCCCAGACGGTCGTGGCGGAGGCGATGGCGGATGCCGCCCGCCGCGGCGAGACGGTCGTGCCGCACTGTCCCGTGGTGGCGAAGTACCTCCGCACGCACGACGTGCCCGGGCTCACCGTCGAGTGGCCCGACCAGCCGCACCCGGAGTGATCGGAGCCGGCGACATGACCCGACTGGACGCCGACGACGCCGTCGCCACCGAGTCTGCGGTCGAGTGTGTCCCCGTTCCTCCTCCACACGGCGCTGGCGCACCGCGCGGAGCCTCTCGGGACGGGGGCCCAGGTCCTCGCACCCTCCTGCTCGAGGCCCGCGAAGTGCCGCTCGGTGGCGTGCGCGCGATGTCGGTGCACCGCGCACTCCCGCAGCGCGAGCTGCCGCTCGTGGGCGCCTGGTGCTTCCTCGACCGATTCGGTCCGCAGGAGACGCGCATGCGCGTCGAACCTCACCCGCACGTCGGCCTGCAGACGGTGACCTGGCCGTACCTCGGCGATGTGCGCCACCGCGACTCCGTCGGCAGCGACGTCGTCGTGCGGCGCGGCGCCCTCAACCTCATGACGAGCGGCGCGGGCATCGCCCACTCCGAGTACTCGGTCGGCGAGGATGCCGCTCCCCTCGACGCCTTGCAGCTCTGGGTCGCCCTCCCCGAGTCGCGACGCCACGGCGGACCCGCGTTCGAGCAGCATGCGGTGCTGCCCGAGGTGGAGCTCGCGCCTGTCGCCGGCGACGCAGGTTCGGCCACGGTCGTGCTCGGCGAGCTCGCGGGCGTCGCGTCGCCGGCAACCGTCTACACGCCGATCGTCGGCGCGGAGCTGCGGATTCCGGCGGGCTCGACGGTGACGGTCCCGCTCGACCCCGCGTGGGAGCACGCGCTCGTCGCCGTCTACGGCCAGGCCGCCGTCACGGCGGACGCCGGCGACGACGTCGTGGTCGACGCGGCGCACCTCCTCTACCTCGGCACGCACCGCGACGATGTCGTGATCTCGAGTCCGGCCGGGGCGACGCTGTTCCTCCTCGGCGGCGAACCGTTCGAGGACGACGTCGTCATGTGGTGGAACTTCGTCGGCCGCACCCACGAAGAGATCGTCGAGGCCCGCGAGGCCTGGGAGGCGGGCTCCGACCGCTTCGGCCGCGTCGTCGATCACGGCGACGAGCGCATCCCCGCTCCGCCGATGCCCGCCGTGCGCCTGACCCGGCGCCGGCGCCGACTGTAACCCGTCCCCCGCACGAGTCTTGGCGGAACGGATGCTGCGGGCCGCAGCATCCGAAATCCACAGACGCGAAGGGCGCCCGGGCCTGAGCCCGGGCGCCCCCGCTGTGTCGGTACGTGTTACGGCACGTCGACCGAGACCACGGTGCGCACCTGCGAGTCGCCGTAGCGGACGACGCCCAGGTAGCTGCCCTTGTCGAGACCCGACCACGACAGGTTGTATGTCGCGGCCTGTCCCTGCTGGGCGGCCAGCGTGCTCGGGTCCGCGGTGAGCGCACCGACGCCGCCGGGGCCGACGAGCGCGCTCGTGGCCGTCCAGGTGAACGGAGCGGTGAACGCGTACACGTTGGCCGAGATCACGTACCACCCTTCTTCCGGCTCCGTGATCTGCACCGCCTCGTCCGCGGACGCGGTGGCCGACTGCCAGCGCTCGTAGTAGCGCAGGTCGGTCGGGCTCACCACACGGTAGACCGTGAGGTCGAGGTCGGTGCCCGACGTGTCGACCGACGAGTTCAGCGCGAACTTCGCCACGTCGATGCCCTCCGGCACCTGGACCAGCACGTTCGTGGTGCCGTCGTTCGCCTCGCCGGTCTTCTCCGTGCCGTCGATGAGCACGTCGGCCTTGGCGAGGCCGAGCACCGTCAGAGGCAGCTGCCCGGTGAAGCCCGGGGTGACCGTGATGTCGAGGTCGCCTTCGGCACCGGTGCCCGCTGCCGTCGGCGGCGCGTCGGCGCTGACCGGGTAGACCGCGATGGGCGAGCGCACCGTGTTGCCGGCGCCCGTCCACGTGAGGAATCCGGTCGCCCACTTCTCGAGCGACGCACCGGCCGTCGTGAAGGTCACCGTGAAGGACTTCGACTCGCCGGCCTTGAGGTTGAGCGTCGCCGGTTCGACGACGGCGTCCACGCCCGGGACGTTCACCGACGCCGTGTACGTGCCGGCGGTGGTGGCCGTCACGGTGCGCGTGACCGTCTGCGTGCCCGCGAGCGCGCCGATGCCGATCGAAGCGAGGTTCAGGTCGCTCGGGTCGATCGGGTCGACGCCGTCGAAGTAGTCCTGCCCGAGGGCGCCCTCGAGGTACCCGGCCCAATCGACGATGCCGTTCTCGTACACGAGACCCGGGGTGAAGTATCGCTTCGGATCGACGTGACCTGCACCCTGCGCGAACGTGTCGGCCGTCTGCTGCCCGTTCGCGTCGACGAGGTTGTACGCCGTCGTCATGAGCGCGGACTTGATCTTCGCGGGCGACGCCAGCGGCTCCTCGCCGAGGTACAGCGCACCGAGGCCGGCCACCTGCGGCGACGACATCGACGTGCCCGACTTGAAGCCGAACGTGGGCTTCTCCCTCGGCCCGCTGTGCGTGGCCGCGAGGATCGCGACGCCGGGCGCGGAGACATCGGGCTTGATGACGTCACGGCCGTCCGCGAGGATCGGGCCGCGGCTCGAGAAGCCGGCGATCTGCGGAGTCGGCGTCACCTTGCCGGTCACGTTGTCGCCCACGAGCGTCGCCGTCGCGCCGGCACCTGCGGTGCGCACGTAGTCCAGCAGCGCCGCACGGTACTGCGCGTCGATGTGGACGGTCGGCACCGAGTGGAAGTCGTTGTCGAGCGATCCGGCGGTCACGTTGACGAGGATCATCGCCGTGCCGCCCGCCGCCTTGACCTCCTGCGACTTCTCGACGCGGGCGTTGGTGCCGCGGTCGCAGACCACCGTCTTGCCGGCCGCCTTGGCGGGGTCGAGCGTCCCGATGAAGCACAGCGCCGCCTCGTTCGGTGCGGCGCCCGCCTTGGCGATGTCACCCGCGTACACGACCGGTCCGGTCAGCTCCTTGCCGAACGGCACCGTCACCGATGCGCCCGCGGCCTGGAAGCCGTTGGGCAGCTTGACCGTCCCCTCGTAGGTCGGGATCGTGGATGCCGCGACCGTCGTGTACCAGGGCGAACCGTGGTCGGCGGTCGAGGCGCCCGGGCCGTCGTTGCCGGCGCTCACCGCGACGAAGACGCCCGCCGCGGCCGCGCCCAGGAACGCGTAGTCGTCGGCGCTCAGCACGGTGGATGCCGCGCCGCCGCCGATCGAGTAGTTGATCACGTCGACGCCGTCCTCGACGGCCTTGTCGATGGCCGCGATCAGGTCGCTGCCGGCGCAGATGTCGTCGGTCGTGACGAGGTCGTCCGGTCCGACGTAGCAGGCCTTGTACGCCGCGACCTTGGCCGCCGGAGCGACGCCCGAGATCTTGCCGAAGCCGATGCCCTCGACCGACGCGTCGACCCCGAAGTTGCCGGCCGCGGTGCTCGCGGTGTGCGAGCCGTGGCCGTCGCCGTCGCGGGGCGACAGGAAGTCGGAGCTGAAGTCGAAGCCCGACGCCGCCGCACCCTCGGAGAAGTACTGCGCACCGATGAGCTTGGTGTTGTAGTGGCGCTTGTCCCAGCTCTGCGCGATCGTGATCGGCCCGCGGAACTGGCCGCCGTCCGCCTTGTCGAAGACGATCGTGTCGCCATTAACCGTGTACGGGACGCCCGGAGCACCCGTCTTCTTGAGCTGGTCGCCCGCGAACGAGGGGTTCTCCGGCGCGATGCCCGTGTCGATCACGCCGACCACGACGCCCTTGCCTGCCTCGCTCACACCGCCGACGGCATCCCAGATGCCACCCGAGCCGGTGGTGTTCGAGCCGAGGCCGAGGAACTCCGTCGACGGAACGGCGGCGGTGGGGTGGTAGATCTCGTCGGGGAAGACGCCGAGCACATCCTTGTCCGCGCTCAGCTCGGCGACCTGCTTCGCCGTCAGCGCGGCGCTGAAGCCGTTGACGGTGACGCCGTACGACTGCTGGGGCGTGACGCCGGCCTCGGCCGCGACATCCGCCTGCTGCTTCTTGAGGTGCGCGAGGTACTTCTTCGAGTTCGTCGAGTGGGCGTCCAGCTGCGTGCCCTTGTCGGGCTTGCTGCGCTGGATGCCGCTCGTGCCGCCCTGGTAGGTGGCGAGGGGCGCGTCCTTGAGGAGGACGATGTACTGGCCGTCCTCGGCGTTGATGGGGGTCGGGGTGCTCACCTCCTCCGGGACGCTGCCGAAACTGGCGGTGGCGGTGCCCGTGAACAGTGCGGCGAGTGTGACGACCGCGGCTGCTCTGACGGAGGATCGACCCATACGTGGCCTCCATTGATATGTGGGGGAGTCGCTGCGCCACATCGTCGGGGCGCAACGGATTCAAACGTAACTGCCAGGTGAATCTCAGTTAATGAGAGCTTAGTGAGAATCGCGAGGCCGCCTCCCAGTACGCTGGGCATGTGGCTGCCCGCACCCGGATTTCGACGAGCGTTCTGCTCACCTGCGCCGCCATCGGCGTCGCGACCGGAGTTCTGCAGGCGGGCGCGGGAGCGATCAGCGGCTTCGTCTCGGCCGGTGCGCCGGTCCTCTACGGACTCGTCCTCGGCGTGCACGTGCTGCCCGGGGTCGTCGCGCAGGAACTGCTGCGCCGCCCCTGGGTCGCGCTGATCACGCACATGGTCGCCGCCCTCGTCGCGAGCGCGGTCGTGCCGCTCTGGATCGGCCGATACATCGGCACCGCTCTCCTCATCGGCGGACTGCAGGAGATCATCGCCGCGACCTCGCGCTACAAGCGCTGGGAGCCGTGGCGATTCTTCCTCTCGGCGGTCATCGTCGGCGTCGTCATCGCGGCCGCGATCTGGTTCGCCGCCGACGTGACCCGCTTCCCGCTGTGGGGTCAGATCGTCTACGTGGCTCTGTTCATCGTCGGCCCCGTGGCATGGACCGCCGTGGGTCTCGCGATCGGCTCCGCGCTGCGGCGCGCGGGGGTCGCCCGGCGCAGTCAGCGCTGACGCATCCGTCGCCCCGGAGCCGTTTCGCCGCCACGCGGTCGGCCGGTAAGTTAGGGAAGGCTAAGTTTCCCTCGACGATCGGATGCCCGTGTCTGCTGCCGTGCCGCTGCTGCGCGTGCGCGAGCTCGGCATCACCCACGACGGCGAGACCACGCCGGCGCCGGCATCCGTCTCGTTCGATGTCGCCCCCGGTGAGGTCGTGCTGCTCCTCGGCCCGAGTGGGTCCGGCAAGTCGACGCTGACCCTCGCCCTCAACGGGCTGCTGCCGCAGGCGGTGCCGGCGACCGTCACCGGATCGGTCGAGGTCGACGGCCTCGACACGCAGGCGACGCCGGTCGCCGAGCTCAGCACCCGTGTCGGCATGGTCTTCCAGGACCCCGATGCGCAGCTCGTGACCGGCACACTCCTCGACGAAGTGGCCTTCGGGCCGGAGAACCTGCGGATGCCGGTGGCCGAGGTGCTCGCCCGCGCCGAGGAGGCCCTTCGCCGAGTGGGCCTGTGGGAGCGCCGACGCGAGAACCCCGACCGCCTGTCGGGCGGCGGACGCCAGCGGCTCGCGATCGCGTGCGCCCTCGCCATGGGGTCGCCGCTGCTCGTGCTCGACGAGCCGACCGCGAATCTCGACCCCGCCGGGATCGAGGAGGTCTACGCCGCCCTCGCCGAACTCGTCGCAGCCGGCGACCGCGCGATCCTCCTCGTCGAGCACAACCTCGACGCCGCCGTCGGCTTCGTCGACCGGGTCGTCGTGCTCGACCACGACGGTTTCCTCGCCGCCGACGGTTCGGTGGACGACGTGCTGCGCGGCCGCGCGGACGATCTCCACGCGATGGGCGTGTGGCTGCCGGTGTCGACGATCGCCGCCCTGCGGCTCCGCCGCGCGGGCTTCCGCCTCGACCCGCTGCCGCTGACCCCCGACGAGCTTCGGGCGGCGCTCGACTCCGAGCCCGCCCCGTCGGCCCCCGCTCCCGCCGGGGTTTCGCGCGCGCCTCTGCCCGCAGCATCCGGAATTCGGACAATCGCGACGATTCCGGATGCTGCGGCCGCCGCGCTCCGGAAACGCGACGAATCTCCGAATTCCGGATCGGCGAATAGGGGTGGGGATGCGCCGCTGATCCGCGTCAGGGGCCTCACGCTCCGCCGCGGCCGCACCGAGGTGCTGCACGACGTCGACCTCGACGTGCCGCGGGGCGCCTTCGTCGCTGTGGTCGGAGCGAACGGCGCGGGAAAGACGAGCCTCATCCAGGCCCTCGCGGGGGTTGTCTCGCCGCCCAAGGGCACGGTGCACGTCGACGGGCTCGACGTCGGCCGCGCCGACGCGCGCACGCTCAGCTCGCGCATCGGCTTCGTGTTCCAGAACCCCGAGCACCAGTTCATCGCGCACACCGTGTTCGACGAGATCGCGCACGGACTGAGGCGCCAGCACCTGTCGGACGACGAGGTGCGACATCGCACCGAGGCGCTCCTCGAGCGCTTCGGACTCGAGGCGAAGGCCGAGAGCCACCCCTTCCTTCTCTCGGGCGGACAGAAGCGGCGCCTGTCCGTCGGCACCGCCCTCGTGGCCGGCGCCCCGGTGCTCGTGCTCGACGAGCCGACGTTCGGCCAGGACCGGGCGCGCGCCGACGAACTCCTCACCCTCCTCTCCGAGCTGAACGCCGAGGGCACCACGATCGTCGTCGTCACGCACGACATGCAGCTCGTGACCGACTACGCCGACCGCACCGTCGTGCTCGCCGACGGCCGCGTGCTGGCCGAGGGCCCGACGACCGACCTGTTCGCCGACGACGCCCTCATCGCCCGCGCGGGCCTGCGTCCCCCGCCCCTCCGCCGGGCCCTGCAGGGCGTGCGGCGACATCCCGAGCTCTCCCGCATCGCCCGCCTCGCCGACCTCCCCGACGCACCCGCACCCCTCCCCACGTCGCGTTCGCAATTCAGGACCGATGCAGGCGAACCCGCCCGAATCGACCTGCCGAGCCCCAACGATCCTGAATTGCGAACCGGATCGACGCCGACGGCCGCACCGGCCCCGCACGCCACGGGAGGTGCCGCGTGACCGACACCGGCCCGCTCACCGCGGCGACGGCCGCGCACTCGACGTTCGATCCGTACGCGCGGCGGGTCGAGGCATCCGCTGTCCGCTTCCTCTACGGGATGAACCCGCTCGCGAAGCTCGCCGCGCCGCTGCCCGCGATGGCGCTGCTCGTGTTCGTGCGGGATCTCGCCACCCCCGCCGCGTTCGTTGCGCTCGCGTACGTCGTGCTGCTGGTGGGGGTGTCGTTCACCCGGCGCCTCGCGGCGATCCTGTTCCTCGCGCTGCCGCTCAGCGCGCTCGTCATCGGTTTCGGGTTCGCACTGTGGACCGACGCGTCGCGGGTCGACCAGTCCGTCGTCGTGTGGCAGCTCGGCGGCTGGACCATGTACGGCGGCGCGCTCGAAGTGGGCTTCGCCACGGGTCTGCGCCTCGCCGCGATCCTCGCCCTCACGCTCATCGCGGGGCTCTCGACCAGCGGACCCGACCTGGTGCGCGCCTCGGTGCAGCAGCTGCGCGTGCCCTACCGCATCGGGTACACGGCGCTGGCGGCGTTCCGCTTCGTGCCGCGGTTCGGGCACGAGCTCGACGTCATCCGCCAGGCGCACCGCGTGCGCGGCGCCCACTGCGGGCGCGGGCCCTTCGCCGCCATCGCCCGCTGGTTCGGCTACGTCGTGCCGCTCATGGCCGGCGCCATCCGTCACGCCGAGCGGGTCGCCCTCGCCATGGACGCCCGCGCGTTCGGCGCGCACCCCGACCGCACCGAGCGGTACCTCGTGCCGTGGCGCGTGCGCGACACCGTGTTCGTGCTCGCGTTCTGGCTCGCGTCCGCCGCGCTGTTCGCCGTCTTCTTCCCCTGGGGCCTCTGACCCCCTCGCCCTCCCGACAAGGAGCACCGACATGGCTCATCCTCGACTGGTCAAGCCCGAGACACAGGGACTCGTGCACCTCACGGTGCTGCGCACCGAGCGCCTCTCCCCGCACTGGATGCGTGTGACGCTCGGCGGCGGCGAGATCGAGCGGTTCCGCGCCCTGGGCTACGACCAGTGGTTCCGCCTGTTCCTTCCCCTCGGGGGCGACGAGGGCCTCGAGCGCCTGCCCGCGAAGGCGAACAAGATGCTCGGGTACCTCAAGTACCTCCGCATCCCCGACGGCGTGCGCCCGGTCATGCGCAACTACACCGTCCGTGCGTTCCGCCCCGCGACGGCGACCACGGGTGCCGAGATCGACGTCGACTTCGTGCTGCACGGCTCCGCGGCCGACGGCACCGCGGGTCCCGCTTCGCGCTGGGCGGAGTCCTGCCGGCCGGGCGAGAGCGTCGTCGTGATCGACGAGGGCCTCGCTTTCAACCCCGACCGCGGCACCGACCGGGTCGTCCTGGTCTCCGACGAGACCGGTCTGCCGGCGATCGCGGGCATCTGCGCCGCACTGCCATCGCATGCGACCGGCCTCGCGATCGTCGAGGTGCCCTCCGGCGAGGACGCGCTCGACTTCCCGCATCCGGCCGGGATCACGGTGCGCTGGATCGTCCGCGACCACGACGTGAAACCAGGAACCCCGGCGCTGCAGGCCCTCCGCGACGCTTCGATTCCGGATGCTGCGATCCACGCGTACATCGTCGGCGAGCAGGCGCTCGCTACCGAGGGCCGTCGGCACCTCGTCGGCGAACGCGGCGTCCCGAAGGACCTCGTGAGCTTCTGCGGCTATTGGCGCGTCGGCGCCGCCTCGCCCGCCCCGAAGTCCCAGCGCACGACGGCCGAGGCCCGCTCGTGAGCGGGCCCGCCGCCCAGACGCCCGCCGCGTCGGTGCCGCCGCGCAACACCCGCGGGCGCGCGACCACCGCGTTCCTGCTGACGTGCGCTGCCATCGGCGTCGCCGGCGGCGTGATGCTGTGGGGCGCAGGCTGGATCTCCACCGTGCTCTTCGCGACGGTGCCGTTCGTCTCGGTCGCGATCGCGGGTCTCTGGCTCCTGCCGGCCATCGTCGCGCTGCGCCTGCTCGAGCGCCCGTTCGCCGGCATCCTCGTCGGCGTGATCTCGGGGCTCGTCGTGTTCCCGTTCCTCGGGGCGGCGATCTGGTGGGCGTTCTTCGCCGAACTCGCGTTCCTGGTGACCCTGTACCGGTCGTGGCGCACGTGGCAGTACTACGCCGGAGCCGTCTTCGTCGGCGCGATCTACCCCGTGCTCGCCGCCGCGTCGTTCGACCTGTGGGCGATGGAGCCGTGGGTCCTCGTCGCCTTCTTCGCCCTCACGATCGCGAGCTGCGTCGCCGGCGTCGCGCTCGGCATCCTGGTGGCCGACCGCCTCCGCAAGGCCGGGGTCGCCAAGCTCGCCCGTCGTCGCGGCCTGGCGTCGCGCGGCCTCGGCCGCGGCGCGGGTCCCGCAGGCCAGCACTGACCC
>NZ_JBDGJU010000010.1:73042-131334 GCF_057656735.1 Microbacterium sp. Soil_C_42 | reverse complement strand
GGCGTGCCGGTCGCCCTGGTCGCGGGCCGCATCGCGGCGGACGCCGACACCTCGGGCTTCGCCGCGACCGCGTCGCTCACGCAGCTCGCAGGCTCGGGCGAGGCAGCAATGGCCCAGACCGCGCGGTGGCTCGAGGAGGCCGGGGCTCAGCTCGCGCGCGAGCTCGATCCCCGCTGACCCCGGCCGCACACGACCAAGAGTTCGGCCCGACCCCCGGTCGTTGAGCGAGCGAGGTACGAGCGAGTCGAAACGCCCCGAACCTGCCGCACAGCCCGGGCCCTCGACGGGGTGGCCAGGGTCCGGTCGTTGAGCGAGCGAGGTACGAGCGAGTCGAAACGCCCCGTGCTCGCCGCACAACCCGTGACCCGGAACCGCGTCAGCGGCCGGTGTGGAGCACGCCGTTCCGGCGGTGCGGCAGGCGCGTCAGCGACTCGTCGCGCAGAGCCTCGGGGAGGAGCGCCTCGGGGGCGTCCTGGAACACGACCGGCCGCAGGAACCGGCGGATCGCGGTCGCGCCGACAGAGGTGTGCAGCGACGTCGTCGCGGGCCATGGCCCGCCGTGGTGCTGCGACCAGGTCACCGCGACGCCCGTCGGCCAGCCGGCGAACAGCACGCGCCCGGCCTTGCGGGTGAGCACCTCGAGCACCGCCGCGACGTGGTCGCCGGACTCGGAGTGCAGCGTCGCGGTGAGCGAGCCCGGCACGGCCTCGAGCGCGGCGTGCAGCTCCTCGTCCGAGGAGTAGCGCACCAGCAGCGTCACGGGGCCGAAGCACTCCTCGAGCAGCGTCTCGGGGCGCGCGGCGACGGCCACGGCATCCGTCGAGAGCACGACCGGCTGCGCCGACCCCGGCTCGGCCGGAAGGCCCTGGGCGACCACCGACACCGACGGGTCGGCCTCGAGGTGGTCGATGCCCGACGGAAACGCCGCGGTGATGCGGTCGGTGAGCAGGGGGCCGCCCGCGGCACCGGTCGCGAAGCCGCCGACGAGGGCTTCGAACCCGGCGCCCTCAGGCACGAACACGACGCCGGGCTTCGTGCAGAACTGGCCGACGCCGAGCGTGAACGAGCCGACGAGGCCCTGCGCGAGCGCCTCGCCGCGCGCCGCGACGGCGGCCCGCGTGATGACGACGGGGTTCACCGAGCCGAGCTCGCCGTAGAACGGGATCGGATCGGGACGCCCCGATGCCAGGTCGAACAGGGCGCGGCCGCCGCCGAGCGAGCCGGTGAAGCCCGCGGCCTGGATGGACGGATGCTGCACCAGCGCGTTGCCCGCCTCGCGGCCTTCGACGAGCGCGAGGGAGCCCTCCGGCGCGCCGGCCTCGACGAGAGCGGTGGCGACGATGGCCGCCGTCCGCTCCGACAGGCGGGGGTGGCCCGAGTGCGCCTTGACGATGACCGGGTTGCCGGCAGCGAGGGCCGACGCGGTGTCGCCGCCGGCGACCGAGAACGCGAACGGGAAGTTCGACGCCGAGAAGACTGCGACGGGGCCGACGCCGGTCAGCATGCGGCGCAGCTCGGGGCGGGGCGGGGTCGCCGACGGGTCGGCGTCATCGACCGTGAGCTCCAGGTACGAGCCCTCCTCGACGACGGTCGCGAACAGGCGCAGCTGCCCGGTGGTGCGTCCGACCTCGCCGCGCAGGCGGGTCTCGCCCAGGCGGGTCTCCCCGTCGGCGATCTCGACGAGCTCGTCGATGTTCGCGTCGAGCGCGTCGGCGGCGGCGCGCAGCCACGACGCCCGGGTCGCAGCATCCGTCGCCCGCCAGATCGGTGCCGCCGCGGCGGCGGCCTGCGCGAGGGCGTCGAGTTCGGTCGTGCTCGTCGTGGTGGTGGTGGTCATGAGGGTGAACCTTCCCGATGAGGATTCGATGTCAACAGAAGCGGAGGCCGAGGCCCGCGTGCGGGACCTCGGTGAGGGTGCCGTCGTCGATGCGCACGGGCGACGGGTCGCGAAGGGCGCCGAGGGCGCCGAAGCCGGCGTCCTCCACATCCTCCGCCATGGGCTCGGGCACTCCCGGCACAGCGCGCAGACCGAGGGCGAGCTGGCCAGAGAGTTCGGGCAGCAGGTGCGGGTGCACGGCGGCGCCGTAGACGCCCGCGATGGCCGCGATCCCGAGGAACGGGGTGATGCCGCCGACGCGGACGATGTTCGGCTGCACGATCTGCGCGGCGCCGGTGCGGAGGAAGTCGTCGAACCGGTACACATTGTGCAGGTTCTCTCCGACCGCGATCGGGATGCCGCTCGACGCGCTCAGGCGCTTGGACAGCTCGTAATGGCCGTACAGGTCGTCTGCGCGCAGCGGCTCCTCGATCCAGGCCGGCGAGACCTCCGCGAGCACCTCGAGCGAACGCGTCGCGCGATCGAGGTCCCACCGCTGGTTCGCATCGATCATGAGCTGCCGGTCGGGCCCGAGAACCTCGCGCACGGCCTTCATGCGGTCGAGGTCTTCCGCGACGTCGGGCTTTCCGACCTTCACCTTCACGGCGTCGAAGCCCGCGTCGACCCAGCGGCGCACCTGCGCCACCAGCTCCGCGGTCGAGTAGTGCAGGTTCACGCCCGACCCGTACGCGCGCACGCTCTCGCGCTGCGGACCGAGCCACTGCGCCACCGACCTCTCGTCGGCGCGGGCCGCGGCATCCCACAGTGCCAGGTCGAGCCCGGCCATCGCGATGGTCGTGATCCCGCCGCCACCCGCCTCATGGAGGTGCTCCCAGAGCGGCAGCCACCCTTCGCCCGGCTCGGCCGAGCGCCCGATAGCCCACGCCGTGATGTCGTGTGCGAGCAGGGCGTGCACCGCTTCGGCGCCGATCTGCGGCGTCCACGAGAAGCCCCAGCCCTCGGCGCCGTCCGAGCGCACGACATGGGTGGCCACGACGCCCACCGACGTCACATCGGCCGCCCACGGCCGCGTCAGCGGCACGCGCACGAGGCGCGCGTCGAACGAGGCGATCGTGGTGCGGGGCGAGGCCGCCGTCGAGGGCGAGGCGGAGGTCACAGGAGTGCTCGCCCCGCCTCGAGGATCTCGGCCAGGCGGGCCTCCTGCGCCGGGGTCGGGTCGACGAGGGGTGCGCGCACCGATCCGACGGGCAGGCCGCCCAGGCGAAGGCCGGTCTTGATGAGCGAGACGCCGAAGCCGGGGGTCTCGTCGCGCAGCGCGACCAGCGGCGAGTAGAAGCCGTCGAGCAGTTCGGCGCGGCGCACCTCGTCGCCGTCGACGTACGCGCGGTAGTACGCGTTCGCGACCTCCGGGATCATGGCGAACGCCGCCGACGAGTACAGCGGGATGCCGATGCCGCGGTACGCCCCCTGGGTGAGCTCCGCCGTGAGCAGGCCGTTGAAGAACGCGAAGTCCTCGCGTCCCTCGGCCGCGACCGCGCGCACGATCTGCTGCGCGAGGCCGACGTCGCCGACGCCGTCCTTGAAGCCCACGACCTTGGGGTTCTGCGCCAGGCGGCGCACCGAGTCGACGGAGTACTGCGCGGTGCCGCGGTGGTAGATGACGACGGGAAGATCGGATGCTGCCGCCACCGCCTCGACGTAGGCCACGAGCCCTGACTGCGGACCGCCGACGAGGTACGGCGGCAGCACGAGCAGCGCGTCGGCTCCGGCGTCGGCGGCAGCACGCGCAAGGGTCGTCGCGTGGCCGAGCGGACCGCCGGTGCCGGCGACGACCGGCACGCGGCCGGCCACGGTCTCGGTCGCGATCTGCACGACGCGCGTCGCCTCGTCGGTCGACAGGGCGTGGAACTCGCCCGTGCCGCACGCGGGGAAGACGCCGCCGGGGGAGTGCGCGAGGGTCGTGTCGAGGTGCTGCCGCAGCAGGCCTTCGTCGACGCGGCCGTCGGCGTCGAACGGGGTGACGGGGAAGAAGAGGATGCCGTCGAAGTTCACGCCAGCACGTCCTTTCGGGCGGAGTCGGTGGTGGGGGCGGAGTCGAAGCCGATCGTGCTCGCGGGGCCGGCGGCGGGCTCACCGAGCTCGCCGCGCCAGGTGTGGGCCGGGCGCCAGCCCAGCACGCGCCGGGCCTTCGCGTTCGAGAACGCGGGCGTCGTGCCGGTGAGCTCCGCCGCGAGCTCGTCCGAGCCGGGCACGAACTGCGGCAGCAGCTCGGCGAGCGGACGGCGGGCGAGCGCGTCGTCGGCGCCGACGAAGAACACCTCGGCGTTCGGGATCTCGGGGAGTGCGACCAGCAGGGTGTCGACGAAGGTGGCGACGTCGCGCGCGTCGACGTAGTTGAAGAGCGCGGGCGCCGACAGCGCGGGGTCGGCGAGACGCTCGCGCACCGTGTGGCCCTGCTGCGTGAGTGCGCCCTGCCACTCCTCGGGGGCGATGACGTAGCACGGCCGGAACGCCGCGAACCGGGTGGCATCGCCGGTCTGGCGCGCCAGCATCGCGATCGTCTGCTCGGCGAGGTGCTTCGACAGCGCGTACGCGTTCCACGGCTTCGGTGTCGTCTCCTCGTCGAGGGGGAACCGATCGGGGAGCCAGCCCGTGGGGGAGTTGTACCCGAGAACGGTCGGGCTCGACGCCGTCACGATCTTCGGGATGCCCGCGGCCACACCGGCCGACATCACGTTGAGCGCCATCGTCGCGTTCGTGCGGAGGATGACGTCCTCGGGCGCGCTGAACGGCACGGCGATCGCGGCGAGATGGATGAGCGCGTCGGCCCGGGTGCCGTCGATCGCGCGGGTGGCGGCATCCGTGTCCGTCAGATCCACGGCGATCTGCTCGAGGCCCTGAAGCTCACTCGCTTCGGACACCTCGCGGTCGAGCGAGACCAGTTCGTGCCCGGCCGCGGCGAGTCCCGCGACGAGGCTGCGGCCGAGGCGCCCCGCGCCGCCGGTGACGGCGATGCGCGTCATGACCGGACGGCCTCGGCGCGCGCCGCGTCGCTCGCGAGGAAGCGGACGCCGAGGTCGGCGACCTGCACCGGGAGGCCGGTCTCGAGGGAGCGGTTGCCGGCGATGCCGACCGCGATGGAGCGGACGCCGTCGCGCCAGTCGGCGGGGCGGGCGAGCGGGTCGTCGCCGGGGCCTTCGAACACGTCGGCGAGCAGGAGGGCGTCGCCGCCGCCGTGGCCGTCGCTGTTGCCCGCGAGCGGCACCTCGTAGGCGGCCTCCCAGTGGCGCTGCACGATGAGGCGTTCGCCCTCGGGGCGGAGCGACCCGGTCGTGCCCGCGCTGCTGGCGGACGGGTCGAGCACCGGGTGCAGGCCCTCGTCGGCCAGGACGGCGCCGCGTTCGACGACCTCGAGCTCGGCCCGGCCGAGCGTGCCGTTGACCGCGACCCGGTAGCCCTCCCAGGGCGAGTGGGCGTTCAGCGAATAGGAGAGCGTCGCGCCGGAGGCGTAGTCGACCACGAGGGCGAGGTTGTCCTCGATGGTGATGCCCTCGCCGAACACGTCGCGGTCGCGCAGGTATCCGTCGTGCTGCTCGGCGTCGAGGTACAGAGCCTTGAGGCGCTCGTCGTCGCGGAGGTCGAGCTCGAAGGCATCGCCGCCGTCGTGCGTGCCGCGGGCAGGACGGTCGCCGAGGCCGCGGGCGGCGGCGTTGTCGGCGCCGTAGAACCGCAGCGCACCCGACGCGTAGACGCGGCGCGGTGCGGAGCGGATCCACCAGTTCACGAGGTCGAAGTGGTGGCTGGCCTTGTGCACCAGCAGTCCGCCCGAGTGCTCCTTCTCGCGGTGCCAGCGGCGGAAGTAGTCCGCGCCGTGCTTGGTGTCGAGCACCCACGAGAAGTCGACCGAGGTGACCTCGCCGATGGTGCCGTCCTGGATGACCTGACGCAGCGCCGAGTTGCGGGGCGAGTAGCGGTAGTTGAACGTGATGACGACCTGCCGGCCGGTGCGGTCGATAGCGTCCTCGATCGCCGCGGCACTCGGCCCGTCGATGGTCAGCGGCTTCTCGACGACGACGTCGGCGCCCGCATCGAGCGCCCGCACGATGAGCGGGGCGTGCAGGTCGTCGCGGGCGCAGATGACCACGCGGTCCACCTGCTGCTCGCGGACCATCGTCTCGAGGTCGTCGGGCGCGTAGACCGCGGGAGCGGCGAAGCCGGCGTCGACGACCCGATCGACGTAGTACTGCGCGCGCACCGGGTTCGGCTCGCAGATCGCGACCAGGGCGGCGTCGTCTGCGTACCGTCCGATGATCGCGTCGACGTACATCTGGGCGCGGTGTCCCGCACCGACGAGGGCGTACCGGCGGTGGCTCATCTCACTCCTTCAGGAAACGTTTTCTCAGACTATCACGCGGCAGGTGGGAAAGCGCTCGCCGCAGTTGATCAGGCCGCAGGGCCCGTCGTGCCGCGGACGGTCAGCTCGGGGAGGACGGTCAGCGGATGCCCCGGCTCCGCGCCCTCGAGCAGCTCGCGCATGCGCGCCCAGGCCTGCACGCCGAGCTCCGTCGCGGGCACCGCCGCCGTCGTCAGCGGGGGAGTCGTGTACCGGGCGAAGGGGATGTCGTCGAACCCCACGATGGAGAGGTCCTCGGGTACGCGGCATCCGCTCGCCTGCACGGCGCTCAAGAGGCCCATCGCGACGAGGTCGTTGAAGGCGAGCGCGGCCGTGGCCCCCGACTTCAGCACGGCGGCACCTGCGGCGGCACCCGCCTCGAAGTCGACGCCGCACGGGATCTCGGTGACGTGCGTCTCGGGATGCTCGGCGGCGAACGACGCGATCGCCTCGAGGCGCGCGGTGTTGGCCACGCTGCCCGGTGCGCCGGCGAGGAAGACGATGCGCCGGTGCCCGAGCCCGTGGAGGTGGGCGAGCTCGGCGGCCAGCGCCGTGCGGTAGTCGGCGCGCACGTGCGGCACGTCGCCCGCGGCGCGATTGATGAGCACGACCGGCCGCAGCCCGCCGACGAGCCGGTCGAGCTCGTCCTGCGGCAGGCGCGGCGCGCAGAGGATCACGCCGTCGGTGCGCCGCCGTGTCGTACCTGCGAGCACGCGCTCCTCTTCGACGGACTCCGCCGAGTCGGCGACGAGGACGTGGTAGTCGTCGGCCGCGGCGGCGTGGCTGAGTCCCCGCAGGATCGCCTGGAACGTCGGGTTGCCGAGATCGGGGACGACCACCGCGACGGTCTGCGTGCGACCCAGCACGAGGCTGCGCGCGACCGGGCTCGCGGTGTAGTCGAGCTCCGCGGCGGCGGCCTTCACGCGTTCGGCGAGCGCCGGGTCGACGGTGGGGTTGCCGTTGAGCGCGCGCGACACCGTCGACAGCGACACCCCCGCTCTGGCGGCGACGTCGGCGATGGTCGCGCGCGTCGAGCGATCGGCGCGGGGTGGTCGAGGCATCCGTGTCTCCCTGGGTCTCGGCGCGCTCAGCCTACCCGGAAGCGTTTCCTCACCCGGCCATATCGCCGCCGGTGACGGCCTTCGTGCCTGTCAGCCGCGGGGCGGCGTGCTGCCCCGCACGATCACCTCGAGCGGCAGCTGCGGCTCGGCCGCCTCCCACTCCGGGTCGGTGGCGGCCTGCAGGGCGCGGTAGCCGAGATCCTCGAGGGGCACGCGCACGGTCGTGAGACCGGGACGGATGTCGCGGCCCGTGGCGATGTCGTCGAAACCCGCGACTGCGATGTCGGCGCCGACCTGGCGCCCGGCGTCGCGCACGGCCGACATGATGCCGATCGCGACGACGTCGCTGATGCCGAAGATCAGGGTGCCCGCGGGCACGTCGCCTTCGAGCAGCTCCGACGCGGCCGTATAGCCGGCGTCGCGCGTGAACCCGGTGCGCCGTACCTCGCGGACGCTTCCGCCCGCGGCCGTGAAGCCCTCGGTGAAGCCTTCGAGGCGGTCATCGGACGTGCGGATGCCCTCGGATGCCGCGACCACGATCGCGTCGCGATAGCCCAGCCGCGCGAGCTCGGCGCCCAATGCCGCCGAGCCCCCGCGGTTGTCGACCGCGACCGAACGGGCGGTGCCGCCGCCAGGGCCGACGACGACCACGCGGCCGCCCATGTTCGAGAACGCCTCGAGCTCGCCCTGCAGCCCGACGGCGTCGGGGCCCTCGACGCGGGAGGCCGCGAGGATCAGGCCGCGCGGTCGTTGGCCGCGCAGGGCCCGCACCAGCTTGACCTCGCGCTGCGGATCGCGCTCGGTGATCGCGATCGTGACGACGAGGCCGGCCTCGTCGGCGCCGCGCGCGACGCCGGAGGCGAGTTGACCGAAATAGGGGTCGGCGATGTCGGCGACCAGGAGCGCGACGATGGCGGCGGTGCCTCGCGCGGTGGCCTGGGCGGAGAGATTGGCCGTGTAGCCGAGCTTCTCGGCGGCGGTCTCGACGCGCTCGCGGTAGCTCTCGGCCACCTTTCGCGTCGAGCCGTTGAGCACCCGTGACGCGGTCGCGAGCGAGACCCCGGCCTCGCGCGCGACATCGTGAAGGGTGGCGGCGCCTCGGGTAGGCGCGATGATGTCGCTCACAGGCCAGAGTCTAGAGCCTGTGTCCGGTTCCGGCGATAGATTGGGAAGCGATTTCCCCCCTCCTTTTCCCCAGTTGAGGACCGACATGCCCCGCACTGCAATGCCGCAGTTCGCCTCCGCCTCCGAGGTGCGCCTCGCCGGCGCCGATCTCGACGCGCAGCGCACCGTCGCCGCGACGCTCCAGCGGCTCGACCCCGAGCGGCTTCTCGCGCCCTTCCGTCGCGAGGCCGGGCTCCCCGCGCGGGCCGAGAACTACGGCGGGTGGGAGTCCGACGGCCTCGACGGCCACACGGCCGGGCACGTGCTGTCGGCGGCGAGCACGCTGGCCGCTGCGGGGGACGCGGGTGCGGCGGCTCTCGCGCAGACGCTGGTGCGCGGCATCCGGGAATGCCAGCTCGCGAAGGGATCGGGCTATGTGGGTGGCGTGCCCGACGGTGAGGCCCTGTGGGACGAACTGCGCGCGGGGCGCGTCGAGGTGGGGGCGTTCCACCTCAACGGCCGGTGGGTGCCGCTGTACAACCTGCACAAGATCCTCGCGGGGCTCGTCGACGCCGTCGAGCTGACCGGCGACCCGACCGCGCGCGAGACGCTCGAGCACCTGGGCGCCTGGTGGCTGCGCACTGCGGGCGACCTCGACGACGAGGCGTTCGCGCGCATCCTCGAGTGCGAGTTCGGCGGCATGACCGAGGCGTTCGCGCGACTGGCGCTGGTGCTGCAGGATGCTGCGTACCTGCGGCTCGCGCGCCGGTTCGCGCGGCGCGGGCTCGTGGAGCCGCTCGCGGCCGGCCGCGACGAGCTCGACGGACTGCACGCCAACACCCAGATCCCGGTGGTCGTGGGCTTCGCGACCATCGAGCGTGCGGCGCGCACGCTTGCGCCCGAGCTGCTGCCCGACATCGAGGCCCGCGAGGGCGCCGCCGCGCGCGTGTTCTTCGACCGGGTCGCGCGCCACCGCAGCGCTGCGATCGGCGGCGACAGCGTGCGCGAGCACTTCCCGCAGGGCTTCGCGAGCATGTTCATCGCCCGTGAGGGCCCCGAGACCTGCAACACGCACAACATGGTCAAGCTCGCGGCCGAGCTGCACCACCTCACCGGCGACGACGCCTACCTGCTGTGGGCCGAGCGGGCCCGGGCCAACCACCTGCGTTCCGCGCAGCATCCCGGCCACGGCGGACTCGTGTACTTCACGCCGCAGCGGCCCGCGCACTACCGCGTCTACTCGCCAGAGGCCGAGGGCTTCTGGTGCTGCATGGGATCGGGCTTCGAGGCACAGGCGCGCCACGGCGCGCTCGTGTTCTCCGTCGCCGGCTCCGAGGTGAACGTGAACGCCCTCGTGCCGTCACGGCTCGAGACCGACGGCCTCGAGGTCGCGATCGAGGTCGACGACAGTTCCGATCCCGCCGTCGTGCACGCCGCCCTCGAGGTCCGCACCGAGCGGCCGACGCACCTCGCCGTGCTCGTTCCCGACTGGGCCGGCGACGTCGGGGTCCGCACCGACGGCGCCGCGACGACGGATGCTGCGACCGCCGCGTCGGGGACGCGCCTGCGCGTCGACCTCGGCGCCGGTGCGTCGGTCGTGCGCCTCGCGCTGCCCCGCAGGCTCCGGTTCGAGCGCCCGGCCGACGGCTCGCCCTGGGCGTGGATCGTAGACGGACCCGACGTGCTGGCGCAGCGCGTGCCCGATGACACGGTCGCGTACCGCGGCTCGGGCGCCCGCATGGGGCACATCGCCGTCGGCGCGCTGCGCCCGCTCGCCGAGACGCCGGTGCTCGCGGCCGACTCCTTGGAGCACAGCGTCCGACTCGGGGGCGGCCGGCTGCGGGTGCCCACCGCCGACGGCGGCAGTGTCGACCTCGAGCCGTTCGCCGGGATCCACGACGCGCGCTACACGCTGTCGTGGCCACTCGCCGAGGGGACCGATGCGGGATCCGTCGCCGCCCGCCGCGCGGCGCTCGAGCGGATCGACGCCGCGTCGCTCGGCCTCGAGGCCCGCACGCGCGACCTCGTGACGTTCGGCGAACAGCAGCCCGAGTCCGATCACGCACTGACCGCATCAGACGAGGAGATCGGCGTCGACGGCGACGCCCGCTGGCGCCGCACACGGGGCGTGATCACGCTGACGCTCCGCGACTGGAGCGGCACCGCCGAGACGTTGCGTGTCTCGTGGCTGGGCGGCGACGACGACGCGCACCTGCGGATCACCGTCGGCGCAGCCGTGGTCCTCGACGAGCCGGTGCCCGCAGGGTCCGGTGAGGGGACCCGCGAGGTGCCGCTCGGCGCTGCGACCGGCACGGTGGAGCTTCCCGTGCGCCTCGAGGCCGCGGGCTCGGTGACGCCCCGCCTGCGCGAGCTCCGGCTGCTGTCGGCGGCATCCGACCGCTGATCCCGACACACCCTGTTCCGCAGTCTCGTTCGGTGACTTCGCTCGTCGCGGATTCGCCGAACGAGACTGCGGAACAGGGGTGGGCGGTGATGACGAAGCGCCCGCGGGGACGCCGGTGGGTCGGCGTGCCCGCGGGCGCTTGTGAGCTCGCGGAAGCGCCGTCAGCCCGCTACGCGGGCGCGGAGGGAGGGCGAGACGGATGCTGCGAACCCGGCGGCCGTGCGCTGCACGGCGATGAGCGGGTCGGTGGCCCAGATCTCCGCGTTGAAGATCTCGACCTCGATGTCGCGGTCGTAGCCGGTCGCCTCGACGGCGGCGGTCAGCGAGCCGAGGTCGATGACGCCGTCGCCCGGGTAGTGGCGGCCGAGTAGCACGTCCGCGGGGAGGGGCGTCTTCCAGTCGCACACCTGGTACGTCGCGATGCGGCCCTCGCGGCCCGCACGCTCGATCGAGGCCAGCACGTCGGGATCCCACCAGATGTGGAACGTGTCGACGGTGGCGCCCACGACGGCCGGATCGAAGTCCGCGGCGATGTCGAGCGCCTGCCCGAGCGTCGAGATGACGCAGCGGTCGGAGGCGTACATCGGATGCAGCGGCTCGATGGCGAGCGTGACGCCCGCGGCCGCAGCATCCGGTGCCAGCTCGCCGATGGCGTCGCGCACCCGCTCGCGCGCGCCCACGAGGTCACGGGACCCCTCGGGCAGGCCGCCGGCGACGAGCACGAGGATCGCGGTGGACCCCTCGGCGCCCGCCGCAGCGAGCGTCGCGGCCTCTTCGATCGCGACGCGGTTGTCGTCGATCGACGCGCGGCGCGCGGGGCCTTCCGGCATCGTGAAGAAGCCCGAGCGGCAGTGCGTCGTGAAGCGCAGGCCCGAGTCGGTCAGCATCGAGGCCGCGGTCCTGAGGCCGACCTCCTGCACCGGCTCGCGCCACAGGCCGATTGCCTGCACACCCGCCTCAGCGGTCACGCGCAGGGCGGTCGCGAGGTCGGCGTGCTTGATGGTGGCCTGGTTGATCGACAGGCGGGGGTCGGGGGCGTTCATGCGCGGCCCTCCTTCAGGCGTGCTCCGAGTGTGGCCGCCGACGCGCCAGCAGGCGACCACACTCGGAAGGCGATGGCGGTGGCCGCGCTCACGCGATCACCCCGGGAACATCGATGCCGTTGTGGCGCAGCATCCCGTGCCAGCGGATCGCCGCGAGCTCGGGACGCTCGAGGGCGAGCGACGAGTTCGCGAGTTCGACGATGCGCGACAGGTGCGGAAGGCTCCGCGCCGAGTGCAGCCCGCCGACCATCTGGAACGCCGGCTGGTGGCCGTTCAGCCACGACAGGAAGGCGACGCCGGTCTTGTAGTAGAAGGTCGGCGCGGCGAACACCTGCCGGCTGAGCTCCTCGGTCGGGCCGAGGATCTCGAGGTACCGGGCGGGATCGCCGGCGTCGAGCGCCTGGATCGCGGCCGATGCGACCGGCGTGATCGCCGCGAACGCGCCGAGGAGGGCATCGGAGTGCTGACGCGGGCTCTCGGGGTTGCGCTCCGGCTGCGTCGCGTCGGGCACGTCCTGGCCGCCGATGAGGCCGACGTAGTTGAAGTCGTCGCCGGTGAACATGCGCACGCCCTCGGGCAGGCGCTCGCGCACCGACACCTCGGAGGCCGCGTCGAGCAGGCTCATCTTGACGCCCGCGACCTTGTCGACGTTCTCCTCGATGATCTCGAGGAGGACCGCGGACGCCTCGCGCCAGTCGGCCGAGCCGAAATAGCCCTCGAGCGCCGGGTCGAACGCGGTGCCCAGCCAGTGGAGCACGACCGGCACGGTCGCCGACTGCAGCACCTCGCGGTAGACGTGGCGGTAGTCGTCGGCCGACTGTGCGACGCGCGCCAGGTGGCGCGACGCCATGAGAACGGGGCCCGCGCCCTGCTCCTCGGTGAAGTGGAGCTGCTCCTTGTAGGCGTCTGAGACCAGCTGCAGCGAGATGCGCTCGGCCTCGACGTGATCGGTGTTGACCCCGACCACGACCGACCCGCCCTCTTCGCGGGCGACCTCGGCCGATCGCGCGATGAGGTCGCGCGTCGCGGCGGCGTCGAGGCCCATGTTGCGCTGCGCCGTGTCCATGGCGTCGGCGACGCCCAGACCCCACGAGTACACCGCGCGGCGGAAGTCCAGCGTCGCGTCCCAGTCGACCTCGGCCGGCTGACCGGGGGTGTTGTCAGCCCAGGTCTTCGGCACGACGTGCGCGGCGGCATACGCCACGCGGCTCTGCAGCGGACCCTCGGGCTTGGTGTAGCCCGGCGACTCGTTCAGCTCGACGGGGGTCAGGGCTCCGGCCTCGGAGAGAAGTGTGAGCTTCGGCATCCGTCGTCCGATCAGTCCAGCGACAGCGTGGGCAGCTCGACCTTGCGGCCCTCGCGGCTCGACCGCAGGCCGGCTTCGGCGAGCAGCACACCGCGCGCGCCCGACAGCAGGTCGAACTCGTACTCGGTGCCCTCGACATACGAGACGAGGAACTCCTCCCACTGCTGGCGGAAGCCGTTCTGGAACACGTCGTTCACGGGGACCTCGGCCCAGTCGGCGTCGTAGTCGTGGTCGTCGGCGAGGTCGGGGTTCCAGACCGGCTTCGGGGTGGCGTTGCGGTGCTGGATCTTCGCGCCGAACAGGCCCACGACGGCCGAGCCGTGCGTGCCGTCGACATGGAACTCGACGAGCTCGTCGCGGTTCACGCGCACGGTCCACGACGAGTTGATCTGCGCGACGATGTCGCCCTCGAGCTCGAAGATGCCGTAGGCGGCGTCCTCGGCGGTGGCGGTGTAGTGCTCGCCCTTCTCGTCCCAGCGGTCAGCGATGTGCACGGCGGCCTGCGCGTAGACCGTCTTGACCTCGCCGAACAGGTTCTCGAGCACGTAGTTCCAGTGCGGGAACATGTCGACGATGATGCCGCCGCCGTCCTCGGCGCGGTAGTTCCACGAGGGGCGCTGCGCGGGCTGCCAGTCGCCCTCGAAGACCCAGTAGCCGAACTCGCCGCGCACCGAGAGGATGCGGCCGAAGAAGCCCGAGTCGATGAGGCGCTTGAGCTTCTGCAGGCCCGGGAGGTACAGCTTGTCGTGCACGACGCCCGTCTTGACGCCCGCCTCCTGCGCGAGCTTCGCGAGCTCGAGGGCCTCGTCGACCGTCTCAGCGGTGGGCTTCTCGGTGTAGATCGTCTTGCCGGCGGCGATCGCCTTGCGCAGAGCCGAGGCGCGGGCCTTCGTCACGAGGAAGTCGGCGTAGATCTCCCACCGCGGGTCGGCGAGGGCGGCGTCGAGGTCGGTCGTGTAGTCCTCGATGCCGTGCTTGGCGGCGAGCTCGGCGAGCTTGGCCTCGCTGCGGCCGACGAGGAGCGGCTTCACGGTGACCTTGGTGCCGTCGGGCAGCTCGATGCCGCCCTGCTCGCGGATCGCGAGGATCGAGCGCACCAGGTGCTGGCGGTAGCCCATGCGGCCCGAGACGCCGTTCATGATGATGCCGATCTCACGCACGGCGGGACGGACGGATGCCTCGGCCGAGGCCGGGGCGAGAGTCGTGTCAGTCATGGGGTCCTGCTTTCTGCTCTGAAGGCTGTGGGTACCCGGCTTCACGGTCGGGACCGGAAGGGAGCGGGTAAACGCTTTCCAATAGTGTGACACGGGATCGGACGCGGCGCAAGCGCTTTCCCAGCAGCATCCGATCACCGTCTGTTCAGGCGCGCAAGAGCACACATCCGTGGGGCTCGAGCGAGACCCGCAGGACCGAGCTGCCGGGTGCGACGCTGCGCGCGGCATCGGACTGCTCGTGCACGGCTTGGACGGGCCGGGATGCTGAGCTCCAGACGTCGACGACCGCCCTCGGCGCGGGACCCAGCCCGAGGGAGCGGGTGTCGAAAGGCACCTCGCGCGCCTCGTCGGCGGTGTTGAAGACGGCGACCCAGCGCGTGTCGCCGCGCTCGGCTGTCCAGATCACGAGGTCCCGCTCGCGCAGCAGCTCGCGGTTGCCCGTGGAGTCCCGCAGGATCTCGAGCACGTCGTCGTTCTGGAACAGTGCGATCGTCTCGGGCGTGCTCGTCGGCAGATCGCCGCCGATCATGAGCGGGGATCGCGCCATAACCCACAGCGTGACGAGGGTCCGGCGTTCGGCGAGCGTGAGCGCGCCCTCGCGCGGCTCGCCGCGCTCGGCGCGGACGCCGATGCGGCCGAGCGGCAGCATGTCGGCGTCGGGCCAGCCCTCGGGGCCGGCGAACGGCGCCCAGCGGGCCAGTCGTGCGAAGTTCGCTTCGACGTCCTCCCACCGGTCCCACAGGTCGTCGCAGATGCGCCACATCGTGGCGTTCTCGCGAAGGTGCTCGAGATGGGCGGCCGACAGGTCACGGCCCGGCGACAGCGACAACGCGATCTCGCGCGGCGCGGTCTCGATCGCGGTCGAGAGGGCCTCGATCTCGGCGGACTGGTACGGCCACAGCATGTCGTCGGCCTTGATGAAGTCGACGCCCCACAGCGCGTACTGGTCGGCGATCGAGTGGTAGTAGGCCGCCGCGCCGAGCATGCCGTGGTCGAGACCGACGTAGTGCGGGTTCCACTCGCAGGCGTTCGCCGGGTCGGCGATCCCGGCCGCGGTGGCCTCGACGCCCAGTACCGGCAGGTCGCGATCGACCGCGATCCGCGGGATGCCGCGCATGATGTGGATGCCGAACTTCAGTCCCAGCTCGTGGATGCGCTCGGCGAGCGGCCCGAAGCCCGCACCGCCCGCTGCCGAAGGGAAGCGCACCGGGTCCGGCTGGACGCGCCCGAACTCGTCGATCACCAGCGGTGCGGACTCGTTGTAGCCGTGCGACCGGGCAGTGGGGTCCGCCCAGTCGATGTCGACGACGATCGTGTCCCAGCCGTGGGGGAGCAGGTGCTCGGCCATGAACTCGGCATTGGCCAGCACCTCGGCCTCGGTCACGGTCGTGCCGTAGCAGTCCCAGCTGTTCCAGCCCATCGGCGGGGTGGCGGTCTTGCGCAGCGTCATCGCTGTCTCGTCTTCCTTGTCGTGGCGCTCAGCGGCTCTCGCACCAGAGAGCGCGCTGGTCGATGCGGGCATCGGCGAGCTCGCACAGCCCGTCGGTCGACGCCGCGAGGCGGGCGGCGGCGTCCGCCGGCAGATGCACGCCGGTGTCGCGGCGCAGGGGGAGGATGTGCAGCTCGACGTGGCTGTCGGGGCCGGCGCCGATGTCGCGGAGGTTCGCGACGAGCTCGGAGCCGTCCCAGAACCGGTCGGTCGCGGTCGCGCCGTCGACGCGCAGCTGCGCGATGTCGCCCGCCCAGCGCACGCGGAGCACGGCGTCGGCATCGAGGCCCTCGGGAATCTCGAGCCGGTACACCGCCGCGTGGGCGTCGAGCACCGTGTCGTCGGGCGCGGCCTGCCGGCCGTCGCGCGCGCCGTACTCCCCGGACGGAGAGGTCGCCTCGCGGAGGAGACGGAACGGGACGGAGGCTGTGACCGGGGTTCCGTCCAGATGCTCCCTGTCCGGCGCGCGCCAGGATCCGCCCACGTACTCCCGTACGTCGGGGGCGTCACCGCTCGTGCGCACCCGCACGCGGCCTGCGGCGTCCCACGTGAGCTCGTCCGATGAGACCAAGAGGCGTCGCCCGCCCGCCGCCGCGTCGACGACCCATACCCGCGAGGCCTCCGCGGCGGGAAGCACGAGCACGTCGAGCGCAGCGCCGTCGGCCCCTTCGACCCGCACCGGCGCGGCACCCGGCGTGGCGGCGTGGGCGGAGCCGTTGTGAGCGACCTCCACGGGGATGCCGGCGTCCTCGATGAGGACGAGCGTCGGCGGGGTGCCCGCCGACTCCGCCAGCACGGTGACGGCGGACGCCGTGGCCCAGTCGATCGTGACGCCGCCGACCTCGAGACCGAGCGGCCAGCGTGCGAGGGTGCCGGGCGGGATGTCGACCGGCGCACTCGGCAGCTCGATCGCGCCGCGGCTCGTGTCGACGCTGAGGCGTGCGCCGCGATACGCCGGCAGCGGCACATGCGGCTGGTGCCGGCCGATGAAGACGAACCCCGAGCCGTCGTCGGCGCGCACGGCCCAGCGAAGGGTCTCGGCGTCGTCGACGCCCGACGGTCGCACCTCGGGCAGATACGACGCCATCGGTGCGAGCCGCTCGCCGAACGCCTCGACGAACGCGTGCTGCAGGCGCAGGGCCGCATGGCTCGGCGCCGTGCGGCCGGACTCGCCGATCGGCGCGTGGAAGTCGTAGCTCAGCCGCGTCATGTCGTTGGGGTAGCCCGTGGCCTGCGTCTCCTCGAGACCCGGCCCGGGGTTCGTGCCCCCGGCGTACATGTAATAGCCCTGCCACGCCGAGCCGCTGCCGAGCTTGGCGTGCGCGACGGCGGCGATGTCGAGCGCGTCCAGGCGCGGTCGGCGGTGGTAGGCCGTGGCCATGCCCCCGCCGAGTTCGCACGTGGCGGCGGGGAACCACGGCGACAGCTCGGCGCGGTGGCCGGCCTCCTCGCCGCGCACGTCGGCGCCGATGCCGGGATCGTCCCAGGTGTCGGAGAAGAAGTAGTGCGCGCGGAACGTCGGGTCCCACGGCTCGCCGGGGTCGACCCAGAAGCCGTCGCCGTACCCGCCCCACAGTGGAAGGACCTCGGGGTCGGGCAGATCCGCGCCGCCCCACGCCGTCGCGGTCCACAGCGGCGCCGACAAACCGGCCTCGCGGGCCAGCCGCTTGAGGGTGACGAGGTGGCCGGGCTGGTCGTACAGCTCGTTGTCGAGCTGGATCCCGAGCACGGTGTCGGGCGTGCAGCGGCCGTCGAGCGCGGCCGCGAGCCGGCCGAACCACTGCGCAACCAGCTCGAGGTACGCAGCGTCGTCGGTGCGATGCTTCACGGGCAGCTGCTGCACCCAGTCGGGGAAGCCGCCGTTGCGCATCTCGCCGTGCGCCCACGGCCCGATCCGCAGGATGATCTCGAGGCCCTCGGCGCGCACGGCGTCGACGAAGGCCGCGACGTCGTAGCGCCCGTCGAAGCGGGTCTGACCGCGCTCCGGCTCGTGGTGCAGCCAGAACACGTAGGTCGACACGACCGAGATGCCGCCGGCGCGCATCAGCCGCAGCCGCTCGGTCCATCGCTCGCGCGGCACGCGCGTGTAGTGCAGCTCGCCCGACACCGGCAGCCACGGCCGGCCGTCACGCAGCAGCGCGCGGCTGGTGAGGGAGAGTCCCGGGCGCACGTCCTCCGTGTTGGCCATGGCAGGGAGCAGCGTTTCGCGGGGCTGTCCGGTCAGGTCGGCACGAAGCATCCGTGTCTCCGTGGAGAAGGTCGACGCGGCGCTCACGCGAGCCGGATCGCCGTCCACGACACGGCCGGCAGTGCCAGCGACAGCAGTTCGCCGTCGACGGATGCCTCGGCCTCGCGCACACCGACGCGCTCAGGGTCTTCGAGCGTGTTCGCCGCGTACAGGTCGTCCTCGTGCAGCAGGTGCGACTCGACGATCGCGACCTCGCGGCCGAGAGAGCGCACCAGCGGAGCGAGGTCGACGCGGAGGTCCGCGGCATCCGTCGTCGAACGGTTCACGACGAACAGCGACACGCCCTCGTCGTCGATCGTGGCGACGGCGTTCACCGACTCGACCTCGCCGAGCTTCTCGCTCGTGAACGAACCGGCCGACACCGGCACGCGCACAGCGCGGCCGTGGGCGAGGCGCGACGTGATCGAGAAGGGGAAGAACGTGGTCTGCCGCCACGCGGGGCCGCCCGGCTCGGTCATAATCGGGGCGATCACGTTGACGAGCTGCGCGAGCGATGCCGAGCGCACGCGGTCCGCGTGCTGCAGCAGCGTGATCATGAGGTCGCCGAACACCACGGCGTCGAGGGCGTGGTACTTGTCCTCGAGTAGCCGCGGCGCGACCGGCCAGGCGCCGCCCTTGAACTCGTGGCCCGACTCGCTGCCGTCGGCGTTGTGGAGGTACCAGACGTTCCACTCGTCGAACGAGATCATGATGCGCTTGTCGCTCTTCTTGGTCGCCGCGACCGTGTCGGCGATCGCTGCGACCGACTCGATGAAGCGCGCCATGTCGACGCCCGACGCGAGGAACTCCTGCGCGTTCCCGTCGTGCTCCTGGTAGTACGAGTGGCACGAGATGAACTCGACGTCGTCGAACGTGTGCTCGAGCACGGTGCGCTCCCACGACCCGAACGTCGGCATGCCGCGACCCGACGACCCGCAGGCCACGAGCTCGACACCCGGGTCGATCATGCGCATGGCCTTCGCGGTGCGCGACGCGAGCTTGCCGTAGTCCTCCGCATTGAGGTGCCCGACCTGCCACGGGCCGTCCATCTCGTTGCCGAGGCACCACATCTTCACGCCGAACGGCGTCTCGCGGCCGTTCTCGGCCCGCCGGTCGGTCCAGGCGGTCTGCGTGTCGGCGTTGGCGTACTCGAGCAGGTCGAGCGCCTCCTGCGTCCCGCGGGTGCCGAGGTTGACGGCGAGCATGAGCTCGCTCCCGACGCGGTCGAGCCACGTCTGGAACTCGTGCAGCCCGACCTCGTTGGTCTCGGTCGAGTGCCACGCGAGGTCGAGGCGGCGCGGGCGCTCGGCGACCGGGCCGACGCCGTCCTCCCAGCGGTAGCCCGACACGAAGTTGCCGCCGGGGTAGCGGATGGTCGAGACGCCCAGCTCCTTCACGAGCTCGATCACATCGGTGCGGAAGCCGTCGGCGTCGGCGGACGGGTGCCCCGGCTCGAAGATGCCGTCGTAGATGTGGCGGCCGAGGTGCTCGACGAACCCGCCGAACAGGCGGCGGTCGATGTCGGCGATCTCGTAGTGCGGGTCGAGCCGCGCGGTCGCGTCGGTCGAAGAGGTCATGGGTGCTCCTTCATCGGATCGGTCGGGACCCGGCGTGCGACAGCGCCGCCGGTGGCGCGGGTCAGCCGAGCGTGGGCTCGTGCCGCAGGATCAGTGAGATGGCCGCCGGCTGCGCGCGCAGTCGGTGCCGCGGCAGCACGCCCGGCCCGCACGTCGCGGTGCCGACGCCCGACTGGGCGAGATCGATCGACACGAACGTGCGTCCTTCGGGGGTCAGCTCCCAGTTGTGCGCGGCGGCGGCGAGGGACTGCCGGCTGTGCTGCGAAACCGTGAGCGCGAACGGGTGGTCGAGGGTCGACACGTGCAGCGTGCCGCCTTCCGTGACGATTCTGGCATCTCGGACCCCGGTTCGGGAACCGCTTTCCTGAGGTTTCACATTGTCGACCGTGAGGTCGTCGGGGCTGAGGTGCCACCAGCCGAACCGGGCGCCCGAGCGAAGGTCGGGGTAGCTGTGCATCGGCCCGTAGCCGGCGACGTCCGCGCCGAGGGGCTCGCCCTCGAGCACCAGGTCCAGACCGAGCCGTGCCCACTCGGTCGTCCAGGTCGTGTTGGGCTCGAGCTCGACGTCGAGGCGCACGGCCCCGTCACCGACCGCGCTCCATCGCAGAGTGGCGTCGATCGCGCTGTCGAGGATGGGCGTGCCGGTCCGGGTGCGCACGACGATCCCGTCCGGGCCGGGGCGCAGGTCGACCAGGCGCGTCACCATGCGGTCGATGCCCGCGGCGCGCCAGCGCTCGGCATAAGGGGGCAGGTCGAGCTCGTCGTTGCCGAGATCGCGGTCGTTGTCCGTCGGTGCTCGCCACACTCCTACCGTCGGGCCGGTGATCTCGAGGTCGCCCAGGCGCACGAGGCCGCCGGTCGCCCTGTCGAAGTGCGCCGCGCCGACGCGGTCCTCGGTCACCTCGGCGACGATGCCGGGCGGCACGACAGCACGGCCGTCGCGCACCTGCTGGCCGCTCGCGAGCACGTGACCCGTGTCGGCCCACGGCGTGGCCACCGTCGTGAGCGCTTCGACGGTGAGCGCGTCGGCGACTTCGGCCGAGGCCGGCGTCCGCGCCTCGGCGGGCAGCTCGAGGGTGGCGACTTCGCGGGGGCCGCACGGCGGGGCGATGAGCGTGCCGGACGCGGTCTCCTGACCATCGACGACGCGCGACCACCGCAGCTCGACGTGCCCGAGGTCGAGGAAGTCGTACCGGTTGGCGATGCGGACCGTCGCGCGCTCGCCATCGACGTCGACGACGACCGGCGCGATCACGGCCGCGTAGTGCAGCAGGCCCGGGCGCGGGTTGCGGTCGGCGTCCACGAGGCCGTCGATCACGAAGTTGCCGTCGTGCACGGCCTCGCCGAAGTCGCCGCCATAGAGGATGCGACTGCTGCCGTCCGGGCCGTCGACCGCGATGCCGTGCTCGATCCACTCCCACACGAACCCGCCGGCGTGCCGCGGGTAGGCCTCGAACAGATCCCAGTACTCCTGCAGGCCGCCCGGCCCGGTACCCATCGCGTGCGCGAACTCGCACTGCAGGAACGGCAGGGTCAGGCGGTGGGCCTGCGCCGGGGTGGCGTCGAAGCGAGCGGGCCGGAGCGTCTCCTCGCCGATCTCGCGGACCTCGTCGTGTGGCGCGTACATGCGCGAGTACACGTCGACGTAGCGGCTCTCCCCGTCGCCCTCGTAGTGGATGAGGCGGCTCGGATCGGCGGACCTGGCCCACCGGGCCATCGCCTCGAGGTTCGCGCCCACGTGCGACTCGTTGCCGAGCGACCACATGATGACGCTCGCGTGGTTCTTGTCGCGGTGCACCGTGCGGCGCATGCGGTCGAGGAACGCATCCCGCCAGGCCGGGTCAGCGCTGGGGTTGCCCCGCCAGCCGACGTGCTCGAAGCCGTGGGTCTCGAGGTCGCACTCGTCGATGACCCAGAAGCCCAGCTCATCGAAGAGGTCGAGCACATCCGGGTGCGGGGGATAGTGCGACGTCCGGACCGCGTTGATGTGGTGGCGCTTCATCAAGAGCAGCTCGTCGCGCGTGACCGTGGCGTCGAAGACGCGGCCATGCCGGGGGCGGTGCTCGTGACGGTTGACGCCGCGGAGCATGATGGGCTCGCCGTTCACGAGCAGGCGCGCATCGCGCACCTCGACCCGGCGGAAGCCGACCTTCAGTGAGACGGTCTCGGTCTCGGTGCGGACCTCGACGTCGTACAGGCGTGGTCGCTCCGCGTTCCAGGGCTCGACTCCGCCGAGCCGGATGGAGCCGTCGAGGGGGACGTCCACACCGAGCTCCTCGATCACGAGGCGGGCGCCGCCGCCTCCGTCGACCTCCGCCGCGACGTCGAGGATCCCTTCCGCTGCCTGATCGTCCCAGTCGGCGCGCACGAACAGGTCGTGGACGCCGCCGTCGGGCCGCGCGAGGAGGGTGACGCTGCGGAAGATCCCCGGGAGCCACCACATGTCCTGGTTCTCGAGGTATGTCGCGTCACTGAACTGCGCCACCCGCACGGCCAGGCGGTTGACGCCCGCCACGAGGATGTCCGACACATCGAACTCGTGGGTGAGGCGGCTCCCGCGGGTCGTCCCGACGAGGGTGTCGTTCAGCCATATCTCCGCCGCCGACTCGATGCCGTCGAAACGCAGCAGGCGCCGGCCGTGAGTGAGCACACCCGCGTCCACGGTGAAGTCGAGGCGGTAGTCGCCGATCGGGTTCGCATCCGGCGGGAACGGCGGATCGACCGGGAACGGCATCTGCACGTTGGAGTAGGCGGGAGAACCGTGCCCCTGGAGATTCCAGTGCCCCGGTACGTCGATGGTGCTCCATGAGGCCGTATCGGCGTCGCGCCAGTCCGCGGGCGCGCTGCGCAGCGAGGGGGAGACCCGGAATCGCCAGCGCCCGTCGAGCGACTGCTGCGGAGCATCCGAACGCAGACGCGCGCGCGGAGAGATGGTGCCGGAACCGGGGCGGGTGGTGGCGATCTTCATGGATTCCTCGTCGATGAGTGGTGAAGACAGGCGACGGGCGCCCGCGCGGAAGACGCTTTCCAACTCGCCGAGGCGAACCTGGAAGACGCTTGCCCGATGGCGCACTTTGCATTAATGTCCTAACATCGTATCAGCGATCGACTCCGCCCCACCGTTTCGGAGCCGCACACAGGACGCGAAATCCCGCGCCCGATCGACAACGATGTTGGCCCCTGGTTCCCCGGGGCGAAAGGGAAATCCAATGAAGCATTCAATCCCAGCCCGCATGCGGGTGACTCTCGCCTTCGCCGCCGCGGCCGTCACCGCCGTCGCCCTCACCGGGTGCAGCGGTTCCGGCGACGCCGGCCAGTCCGACGAGCCCATCCAGTTCTTCCTCTCGGGCGACGCCAACCAGGGCGGTGGCTACGCGCACATGGCCGAGAAGTACGAGGAGGAGACGGGCGTCAAGGTCGAGATCGTCGACATCGCGAACGACGACCTCGCCACGAAGCTCCGCAACGCGGCTCAGGCGAACGACCTCCCCGCGATCGCCCGCGTCGGCGCGGTCGACCCGGTGTGGCGCAGCGAGGCCACCGACCTCTCCGACATCACCGACGGCAGCGAGATCCGCACCGAGCTGTCCGACAAGGACGACGACGGCAACGTCATCTCCCTCCCGTCCGACATCACCGCGGTCGGCATGTTCATCAACAAGACGCTGTTCGACGAGGCGGGAGTCGCGTACCCCACCAGCGAGGACGACATCTGGACGTGGGACGAGTACGTCGCCGCCGTCAAGCAGGTCCAGACCGCGACAGGCACCAGCTACGGCATGGTGATGGACAAGTCCTCGCACCGACTGAAGGCGTTCCTCTACGAGTTCGGCTCGGACTACTTCCAGCCGGACGACTCGGGCGAGTTCAGCACCAACGACCAGACCAAGGTCGCGCTCGAGTACTTCAACTCCCTGAACGACGACTCGTTCATGCCCCGCTCGGTGTGGCTGTCGGACGCCGACGGCAACGCCCTCTTCAAGAGCGGCGACGTCGTCTCGTACCTCTCGGGGTCGTGGCAGATCGCCGACTTCGCCGTGAACATCGCCGACTTCGAGTGGGCCTCGGTGTACATGCCGCAGGACGAGGAGCGCGCGACGAACTACGGCAACGCCGCATCCGTCGTCGTCTTCGACGGTCCGCAGCAGAAGGCCGCGCACGACTTCATCAAGTGGCTGTACGAGCCCGAGAACTACACCGAGCTCTCGGAGACCTCGTCGTTCATCCCCGCGATCGACGGGCTCGACATCACCTACGCGTCGCACGCCGAGGCGTTCGACATCTACAACCAGGACATCGCGGCGTCGCCGGCGATCGTGGGCGACATCAAGGCGATGGAGCTGCAGTACGGTGCGCAGAACGTGACGACCGACGGCGACCCGGTACGCGACGAGACGGTCAAGTACCTGAACGGCGAACAGGACGTCGACACCACGATCGAGAACATCAACGCCCTGTTCACCGACCAGCTGGGCGCGCTGGAGTGACCATGTCCACCACCAAGTCCGTCGATGGTCGCAGCGCGGAGACGTCTGCGGTCATCACCCTGGAGCGGCGCGCGAAGGGCGCGCGCCGCTCCCGGCGGAGCTCGACGAGGTTCGTCCTGGCGCCGCTGTCGTTCATCGCGGTCGCGGTGGTGCTCTTCGGGCTCTTCTTCCTCTGGCCCGGCGCGCTCGGCCTCTGGTACTCGTTCACCGACTACAGCGGTGTCGGCACCCCCGACTTCATCGGGGCCGAGAACTACATCGAGCTCGCCCAGGACCCGGTGTTCTACTCGGTGCTCGGCCGCACCTTCCTCTATACGATCCTGTCGGTGCCGCTGCACTTCGCCGCGGCGCTCGGCATCGCGATGCTGCTGACGAGCTCGCTCGCCAAGGGCAAGTCGGCGGCCCGGATCATCTTCTTCCTGCCGTGGCTCATCTCGCCGATCGTCGCCGGTGTCATCTGGAAGTGGCTGTTCGGCGAGAACTTCGGCCTCGTGAACTACCTCATCGAGCTGATGGGCGGCAACGCTCTGCAGTGGGAGACCGACCCCACCCTCGCGCTGGTGCTCATCCTGATCGTGAGCACGTGGGGCGGAACGGCGTTCAACATGCTGCTGTTCATCGCCGCGATCCGCAACATCCCGCAGTCCTATCTCGAAGCCGCTCAGCTGGACGGCGCGAACGGATGGCAGCGCTTCCGCCGCATCATCCTGCCGCTGCTGCGTCCGACCTCGTTCATGGTGATCCTCCTCACCACGATCGGGTCGATGAAGGAGTTCGCGATGGTGCAGGCGCTCAACGGCGGTGGGCCCGGCACGTCGAACATGTTCATCGTGCAGTACATCTACCGCACCGGCTTCGAGCGTGCCGACGTCGGCTACGCCAGCGCCGCGTCCATGGTCCTCATGGTGATCCTCATCATCATCGCGCTGATCCAGATGCGCTTCGACAAGAGGAACGATCTCGCATGACAACTCTTCGATCCGCGAAGCGCTCGCGCTCTCGTTCGCCCCGGCCGCTGCGCTCCCTCCCGAGCACGCTGCTGCTGTGGATCCTCGCCCTCGGCTTCCTGATCCCGGTCGCGTGGTTCATCCTCAGCTCGTTCAAGCCCGGCTCGGAGCTCTTCAGCCTCCCGCTGACGCTCTTCCCGGAGGACTGGACGGTCAGCGGCTACTCCACCGCCTGGAACCGCTTCAACTTCGCGCAGTACTTCCTGAACACCTCGATCGTGGCGATCGTCACGACCGCACTGACGGTCTTCGTCAGCGCGCTGACCGGCTACGCGTTCGCCAAGTACAAGGCGTGGTGGCTGAAGGCCTTCTTCATCTGCATCCTCGCCACGACGATGCTGCCGACCGAGGTCATCATGCCGAGCTCGTTCGCGGTGGTCCGCGACCTCGGCATGTACAACACCCTCGTGGGCATCATCGTGCCGTCGATCGTCACCGCGACCGGCATCTTCATGTTCCGCCAGTACTTCAAGACGGTCCCGGACGAGCTGCTTGAGGCCGCGCGCATCGACGGTGTCTCGGAGTTCGGCGCGTTCTGGCGCATCATGCTGCCGCTCGCGAAGCCCATCGCTGTCGTGCTGGCCATCTTCTCCTTCCAGTGGCGCTGGAACGACTACATCTGGCCGCTCATCGTGCTGCGCGACCCCGACCGCTACACGCTGCAGGTGGCGCTGCGGTCGATCGTCGGCGCCGACAACGTGGATTGGTCGGTGCTGCTCGCGGCCTCCGTGATCTCGCTCGTCCCGATGGTGATCCTGTTCGCCGTCTTCCAGCGCCAGATCATGAACGCCGACATCAACTCGGGGTTGAAGGACTGATCCGTGCCGGACTCCGAATTCGAGACGGCGCTCCAGGCGGCCGTCGCCGACGAGGTGCGCCGCGCGCTGGAGGAGACCCTCGGGCCTCACGAGCGGCACCGGCGTCTCATGGATCGCGCGCGGCTTTTCGTCGCCGCATACGTGTGGCGCAGGTCCGCGCACGCCGGCGACCCGGAGCTGATCGCCGCCGCGCGTGAGAGCGTCGAGGCGCTCCGCGCACTGCAGGGGCCGAGCGGGCTGTTCATCGGCGGCGACAACGTCGACTCGCCGCCGGACTCCTCCTTCACGGTCAACGATCTGTGCGACGCCCTCGAGCTCATCGTGCGGGCGCCGGCCGATGAGCGGGCGGCGCTGGCCGACCTCGAGGCCGAGCTGTCGGCGATCGCCGACGCGATCGAGCCCGCGCTCCTCGTGGGAGGAGTCCACACGCCCAACCACCGCTGGGAGATCTCGGCGGCCCTCGCCCGTCTGCACCGGCGGCGCCCGTCGCGGGCGCTGCGCGATCGCGCGGAGCAGTGGCTCGCAGAGGGGATCGACATCACGCCCGACGGTGTCTACTCGGAGCGCAGCGCCAACTACGCGGCCTACGTGTCGAACCCGTCGCTGACGGTGATCGCCGACGTGTTCGATCGCGCGGACGCGCGGGAGGCCGTCATCCGCAATCTCGAGAGCACGCTGGGGCTCATCCACCCCGACGATTCGGTCGAGACCGTGCACTCGCGACGCCAGGACCAGCTGAACCGGTTCCCCCTCGCGCCGTACCTCGTGGCCTACCGCCGCGCCGCGATCGCGCTCGACCGTGGCGATTTCGCCTGGGCGGCCGGGCGCGCGCTGGAGGGCGGCATCCCTCATCCGTCCGCGGTGCTGACCGAGCTGCTGCTCGCGCCCCGCATCGGGGAGGAGCTTCCGGATGCTGCGCCCCCGGCGCCGCAGCGCGCATGGGAGCAGTCCGGGCTCGTGGTCGACGCCACGGCCCGCAGACGACTCGTGGTCTTCGGCGGCAGCGACTACGCGCGGTTCCGCCGCGTGCGCTCGGGGCTGTCGGCGAACCCGACCTTCCTCCGGATGTTCGCGGGCGACGTCGTGCTCGACTCCGTGCGGCTGTCGCGCGACTTCTTCGGTCTCGGTCCATTCCGCGCGGACCGGTTCGCGGCGCGCTCCGCCGGCGGCGCCCACGGCTACGAGCTCGCAGAGACGGTCTCGGCCCACTACTACCAGCCGCTCGATGCCGACCGTCGCTCGGCGTCGGGGGAGTACGCGCTCACGGACGACGGCCGGTTCTACGGCTCGATGTCATTCGGAGACCGTGCCACCGATGACGTGAGCCTGCACACCGTCATCGACGTCGAGCCCACGGTCGATGGCGCCCTCGTGTCGATCGCGATCGACGGTCCTGACAGCCCGTGGGCGCTCGAGCTCGCGTTCCGCGACGGGGGAGTGTTCGAGGGTGTGACCGAGCGTGAGGACGGCACCGCCATGCTGGATTCCGGCGCCGGCCGCTATCGTGTGGGCTCCACCGCGATCGCATTCGACGCCGGCGACCGCTACCGCGCCGACGGCGCCGGTCGGTACCACCCTGGCGAGGACTACGCGTTCCTCGGGGCCAGCGACGCCGCAGCGGGACGCCGCGTCTACCTGACCGGACGCGCCCCGAGCCGGCTCGTCCTCGCGCTGCACGCGGAAGGGACCGGCGAATGAGCACCGTCATCGACGCCATCGGCTTCGACACGCTGCGGGCGCTGCGCGCCGAGCGCCCCGACGCCGTGCAGGAGGCGCTGTCGAAGCGTGTCCGGCGCGATGTCGTCCGCGGAGATGGCCGCCTGTTCATCGTCGCGGCCGACCACCCCGCGCGGGGTGCGCTGGGGGTGGGTGACCGCGGCGACGCCATGGCGAGCAGGTATCTGCTGCTGGAGCGGCTGGCTGTGGCGCTCAGCCACCCGGGCGTCGACGGCGTCCTGGGGACGCCCGACATCATCGACGACCTCGCGATGCTCGGCCTCCTCGACGACAAGGTCGTCGTGGGTTCGATGAACCGCGGCGGGCTGCGCGGCTCGGCGTTCGAGATGGACGACCGCTTCACCGGCTACGACGTGCCGTCGATGGTGCGCTCGGGGATCGACTTCGCGAAGGTGCTGCTGCGGGTGAATCTCGCCGACACCGGCACGGCGTCCACGCTCGAGGCGACCGCGCACGCGGTGACCGCCGCGGCCGAGGCACGGATGCCGATCATGGTCGAGCCGTTCATCAGCCGCTGGGTCGACGGCCGCATCGTCAACGACCTCACCCCCGACGCCGTGGTGCTGTCGCTCGCGATCGCCGCGGGCCTCGGCGTCAGCAGCGCCTACACGTGGATGAAGCTGCCCGTCGTGCCCGACATGGCGCGGGTCATGGAGGCGACGACCCTCCCCACGCTCCTGCTCGGCGGCGACTCGGGCGCCGGCCCCGACGAGACCTTCTCCTCGTGGGAGGATGCTCTCGCCCTTCCGGGCGTGCGGGGCCTGACCGCCGGACGAGCGCTGCTGTACCCGCCGGACGGCGATGTCGCCGGCGCCGTCGACGCGGCGGCCCGCCTCGTCCACACCGATCTGTGACCCGAAGGGGGACTGCGTGAGCATTGCCGGAGCGAGCCGATGAAGGCCACCGTCGCGGGGGCGCCCGTGAGCTTCGGGGTGTTCGAGATGACCCCCGAGGGCGCGGCCACTGTCGCGGCCGACGACATGCTCGAGGTGCTGGCCGACGCAGGGTACGGCGGGGTCGACCTCGGCCCCGTCGGCTTCCTCGGCCGTGATGCCGACCTCCGCGCTCGGCTGGCGCGCTTCGGGCTCGAGCTCGCCGGAGGGTGGGTGCAGCTGCCGTTCTCGGACGACGAGGCGTTCGAGGCCTCCCTCCCGTCGCTGCGCGACGCGCTGCGCGTCTTCTCCGACGCAGCACAGGCAGGGCCCGACCGGCTGCCGCTGCCGACGCTGGCTGACGACGGCTCGTTGGCGCGTCGCGCCCGTCCGGGCCGCGGCCAGGACGTCGACCCGCTCACCGCCCCGGCCTGGGAGCGGCTCTTCGGGAACACCCAGCGCGCGGCCGACCTCGTGCGCGCCGCGGGCTTCGAGCCGACCTTCCACCATCACGCCGGCACGTTCGTCGAGTCGCCCGACGAGATCGACCGGTTCCTCGCGCACGTCGACGTAGATCTCACACTCGACACCGGGCATCTGCTCATCGCCGACGGCGACCCGCTCGACGCGGTGACCCGCTGGGGCGACCGCATCAACCATCTGCACCTGAAGGACGTCGATCTCGCCGAGCTGCGGCGGGTGCTGGCGTCGGGCGGCGGGATGACCGAGGTGTGGTCGTCGGGCTCGTTCGTGGCCTTCGGGCGCGGCGACCTCGACCTGGTCGGGGTGATGGATGCCGTCGACGCACGCGGCTTCGACGGGTGGGTGGTCGTCGAGCAGGACGTCCTGAACGCCCCCGACGTGGCGATCGACGCCTTCCGCGCCGCGCGCGGCGCGGACCAGCGCGTCAACCGAGCCGCCCTGCGCCGCTGGGCCTGACCCGCTCCGTACCGAACCCCTGACGAGAAGGACACCCGCAGTGACACATGCCCCGCTCCGCTTCGGACTGATCGGCACCGGCCGGATCGGCCAGGTGCACGCCGCCAACATCGCCGCGAACCGCGACACGACGCTGTCGTGGGTCGCGGATCCGTTCGTCGACGGTGCGCGTTCTGTGGCCGAGAGCTTCGGCGGCCGGGTCACGGCAGACGCCGGCGAGCTGTTCGCCGCCGACGACGTGGACGCCGTGCTCATCGCCTCGCCGACGCCGACGCACGTCGACCTCATCGAGCAGGCCGTGGACCGCGGCATCCCGGTGCTCTGCGAGAAGCCGATCGACCTCGACATCGCCCGGGTCGAGGCGCTGCGCCCGAAGGTCGCCGCAGCCGGCGTTCCCGTGGCGCTCGGCTTCAACCGCCGCTTCGACCCCGCCTTCGTCGAGGTCCGCGCGCGGGTTGCCGCAGGCGAGATCGGCGACCTGGAGCAGCTGACCATCATCAGCCGCGATCCCGCCGCTCCGCCGGCCGCCTATGTCGCGGTCTCGGGCGGGATCTTCCGCGACATGACGATCCACGACTTCGACATGGCGCGCTTCTTCCTGCCTGACATCGTCGAGGTCAGCGCGGTCGGGTCGACCACGTTCGACCCGGGCGCGCGCGAGCACGGCGACTTCGACACCGCCGTCGTGACCCTCCGCGCGGCATCGGGCGCGGTCGTCACGATCATCAACTCGCGCCACAGCGCGGTCGGCTACGACCAGCGCCTCGAGGCCTTCGGGGCTCAGGGCACGCTCCAGGTCGCCAACCGTTCGACGAGCCTGGTCAGCCTCTCCACCGCTGAGCGGGTCGAGGCCACCGCGCCCTACGAGGACTTCTTCCTCCAGCGCTACGCCGAGGCCTACGCGGCTGAGCTCCGCGCCTTCGTCGAGCTCGTGCGCGACGGTGCGTCGGCGAGTCCCACGTTCGACGACGGCCGGGCGGCTCTGCTCCTCGCTGACGCCGCCCAGCGCTCCGCCACCGAGAAGGTCGCCGTCGCAGTCAGCCTCGACTGACCGTCACACGCGCGGGATCAATCGACGGATGCCGCGACCGTCGTGTGCACGACCGCGACGCCGGCGGGCTCCAGCGAGAGCGTGTCGCCGACGTCGAGAGTGCGGTCCGTCAGCAGATCCGTCCCCGCTCGGTCGAGCGTCACGGTGCGGACGTCATCGGAGTGGTTCAGCAGGAAGAGGAAATCGCCGCCTTCGTTGCGTCGCTCGGCGATCTCGACGCCGGGCGCGAACGTACGCGGCGCGATCCCGGCGCGACGCAGCGCAGCATCCGTCACCGCCTGCTGTGCGTCCGGGGCGAGCCGGGTGCCGACATAGAGGACGGCACCCGCGCCGTTCTCGTGCAGGGTGATCGCCGGCTCGCCGGCGAGATACCCGTCGCGGTAGACGGCCAGTGCCCGCGCCCCCTCGAGCACGATGTCGTCCTGCCAGAAATCGGCGCCCGCCGTGAATTCGACGTCGAGCTCGCTGCCGGCGACGCCGTCGACGTGCACGGTCGCGCCATCGGCGAGAGGCGAGAACTCGCGGACGTGCGCGCCGATGAGCGCGCGCAGGCCGCCCGGGTAGCCGTTCTCGATGACCCGGTCGCACTCGTCGACGATGCCGGAGAAGAACGACACCAGGGCGACGCCGCCGGCCTCGACGAACCGGGTGAGCGACGCGCGCTGGGCCTCGGTGATGAGGTACTGATTGGGCACCACCACCATGGCGTACGCCGAGAGGTCGTCCGCCAGATCCACGACGTCGACGGCGACGTTCGCGTGCCACAGAGGGCGGTAGTGGTCGACCGCGGCCCTGGCGTAGGAGAAGGCGTTCGAGGGATGCGCGGCCCCCTCGACGGCCCACCAGTTGGGCCAATCGAACGCGACCGCGACCCGCGCGTCGGTACGCGCACCGGTGACCGCCGCCACGCGCGGCAGTTCGGAGCCGAGATCGCGGACCGCCTGCCACGATCGCGTGGCGGTCCCGCCGTGCGGCAGCATCGCCGAGTGGAACTTCTCGTTGCCCTGCCGTGACGCCCGCCACTGGAAGAACATCACCGCGTCCGCGCCCCGAGCCACCGCCTGATAGGAGCCCAGCCGCATCCGGCCGGGTTGCTTCACGAGGTTCGTGCGCCACTGGCTGACCGCGTTCGCGGACTGCTCCAGGAGGAACCAGGGGCGGCCTCCGCGCAGCGACCGCATCAGATCGTACTGGAGGGCGGCCTTCATCAGGCTCTCGGGATCGGCCGGGTCGGGGTAGGCGTCCAGCGACACGACGTCCTCTTCGGCCGCCCACGCTCGGTAGTCGTTCGGATCGACGTACTGCATGAAGTTCGTCGTCACCGGAATGTCCGGCGTGAGCTCGCGCATCACGCCGCGCTCCGCCGTCATGAGCTCCAGCTGCCGATCCGACGAGAAGCGTGCGAAGTCGAGCTCCCGGCTTGTCGTGACCTTCCCTTCGACAGGGCCGGGAACGTGCACCTGTTCCCACGCGCTGTAGCGCTGGCTCCAGAACATCGTGCCCCACGCGTCGTTGAGCGCGTCGAGCGCTCCGTATCGAGCATGCAGCCAGCCGCGGAACCGCTCGCCGCAGAGCTCGCAGTAGCACTTTGCGTAGTACTCGTTGCCGAGGTGCCACATCGCGAGCGCCGGGTGCGTGCCGTAGCGCTCGGCGAGCAGTCGCGCGATGCGCAGACTGCGGTCCCGGTAGACCGGCGACGACGAGCAGTAGTGGGCGCGGCTGCCGACGCCGACGCGCGTGCCGTCGAATCGGCGGAGTCGCACTTCGGGGTGATCCTCGACGAGCCACGGGGGCGGTGACGCGTTGGGGGTGGCGAGGTTGACGGCGATGCCGTGCGCCCACAGCACGTCGATCACCTCATCGAGCCATTCGAAGACGAAGACGCCGTCGGCCGGTTCCAGCGCCGACCATGAGAACACGCCGACGCTCACGAGATTCACCCCGGCTTCCTGCATGAGACGAGCGTCATCGTGCCAGATCTCGCGCGGCCACTGCTCGGGGTTGTAGTCCCCGCCGTACGCGATGCCGCCGAGGCGGGCGCGCAGCTGCGACAGGCGTTCGTCGGATGCATCGGACACGGGGGCTCCTCCGGGGTGAGTACACGGATGCCGCGGCACGAGGATCGTGCCGCGGCATCCGTTTCCTTCATTCGGTCCGGCGTCAGCCGAGGATGGCGTCCGCCTCGGCGAAGAACTGGGTCACGGCGTCATCGACCGAGAGCACGCCCAGGCCGATCGACTTGCCGGCGTCCCAGAAGGCCTGCTCGAGCGAGCCGTAGCCGACGACAGGGACCGGCGGGGCTTCTCCGATGCGGTCGGAGGCCGACTCGATGTAGTCGGCGACCTGCTTGTCGGCGCCCTCGAGCGTCGTGCCCTCGAGCTTCGACGACGATGCCGGGAAGCCCAGTGTGGTGCCGAAGATCTCGCCGGCTTCGGGGCTGTTCACCACGAAGTCGAGGAAGAGGGCCGCGGCCTCGGGGTGCTCCGTGTTCGCGGCGATCGCGACCTGCAGACCGGCCTGACGGTACAGGTCCTTCGAACCCTCCTTGGCGGTGGGCGGTGCGACGAGCGAGATCGAGGACGCGCCCGAGTCGGCGAGGTAGCCGCCGAGGAAGTTGCTCCAGCTCATCTCGCTCGCCGTGATGGCGGCGCCGAAGCCGGACTTGGGCGAGAGCTCCTCGAGCTTCTGCTGCGGCACGGTGACGCCGTCGCGGATCTCGGCGCCGGACTCCCAGAACTCGCGCAGGTCGTCCTCGGTGAAGCCGAGCTCGCCGTCGTCGGTGTAGAGGTTGCCGCCGTTCGCGCGCAGCTGCAGCTCGAAGACCTGGATGCGCTGCGTGTAGTCGGTGCCGCCGTACACGGCGCCGCCGGTGGCGTCGGTGACGGAGGCCATCCACTCGTCGAAGTCGGCGAAGCTCGTGCCGCCCTCGGGCGTTTCGACTCCGGCCTGGGCGACGAGGTCGTCGTTGACGAAGTTCGCCCACAGGCTGTAGCCGGTCGGGAGCGAGTACTGCACGCCGTCCAGGGCGCCCGTGCCGAGCAGCGACTCCTCGAACGTGGTGGTGTCGATCTGGTCCGACACATCGGCGAGGTCGAGCAGGTTGCCGGACTCCGCGTACTGGCGCAGGTAGCTGTCGGAGAACTGGAAGACGTCAGGAAGGCCACCGCCCGCAGCCTCCGTCTGGCGCTTCTCCCAGTAGCTCGGGAAGTCGGTGAACGACGTGTTGATCGTGATGTTCGGGTACTCCTCGTTGAACGCCGCGATCAGGTCGTTGTAGCGGGTCGCACGGTCGTCGTTGCCCCAGAACGCGAAGTCGAGGGTGACCTTCTCGTCGGGGTCGAACGCGGCGGCGTCGTCCGCGGCGCCGCCGGAGCAGCCCGAGAGGACGAGTGCGGCGCCCGCGGTCAGGGCGGCGGCCGCGAGCAGGGTGCGAGGTGCAGGCATGGAGGGTGCTCCAGTCTTTCGTTCTGTTGGTGGTCAGGAATCGGCGACGGCGGCTCGATGGAAGTCCGCGGCGGTGCCCGCGGTGCGGACGGGAGCCGACACGAACGCGACCCCCTGGCCGTCGAGCACGACGCGCTCTACGGCGACGCCGGTCTCGGCATCCATCCCGTCGATCGCGATCTCGACGCGCGCGTCGCCGTGGTTGATGAGGGTGACCAGGTCGCCCCGGCGCGCGGCCTCGACGCCTGCGGGCAGATCCGCCACGACGGGACGGACACCGGATGCCTCGACCACGGCACCGACGATCGCGTCGATCGCGTCGGCACTGGGTTGGGTCGCGGTGTACCAGGCCTCGCCCGAGCCGAAGCGGTGGCGCGTGAGCGCAGGCGAGCCGGACTGCAGGCCCGAGGAGAACGTGGCGACCGCCGTTGCGCCGGTCGCGTGCACCGCTTCGGCGACCAGGCGACCGGAGCGCTGCACCCCGCCGAAGTCGAACGTGACCGCGCCGCGGCCGGCGGCGTCGCGCGCTGCCTGGACGGCGTCGGCGCTGAGGGCTCCGACGCCGGAGCCGCCGGAGGACTGGCCCGCGAGGGCGCCGAAGTCCTCGAAGCGCAGGCCCAGCACCGGGCCGAGCTGCGTCAGGAAGCCGCCGTCGCGGAAGTGGTCGTGCGCGTCGACGATGTCGGTGAACGGACCGGTGAGGAGCGTTCCGCCGTCGTCGACGAAGCGGGCGAGCGCCGAGGCGCCCTCGTCCCGGAGGAGATACAGTGCCGGCGCGACCACGAGGGCGTAGCCGTGGTCCACCTCCTCGGGACCGACGATGTCGACCTGGATGTTGCGCGCGTGGAAGGCGCCGTACCACTCGAGCACGAGCGCGAGGTAGTCGATCTCGGTGGGGTGGTCGCGCTCTTCGACGGCCCACCAGTTCTCCCAGTCGAACACCAGGGCGACCTGCGCGTCGCGGCCCGGTGCCGGGAGCTTCGGGAGCGCGGCGAGGCGCGCGCCGAGCTCGGTCACGGCGTCCCACGTGCGGGTCTCGGTGCCGGCGTGCGGGAGCATCGCCGAGTGGAACTTCTCGCTGCCGGCGCGCGACTGCCGCCACTGGAAGAACATGATGCCGTCGGCGCCGCGCGCGATCGACTGCGCGGACTCGGCGGCGAGGGCACCGGGCCGCTTGCCGGGGTTCGCGGGCCGCCAGTTGACCGCATCCGTCGCCTGCTCCCACAGCAGCCAGGGCACGCCGGGCTTGAGCGAGCGGACGAGGTCGCGCTGGAACGCGGCGTCGCGCACGCGGTTCGGGTTCGCGGGGTCGGGGTAGCAGTCGTCGGCGATGACGTCCATGTGCGGCGCCCACTTGCGGTAGTCCGCAGGCTTGAAGGGGCCCATGAAGTTCGTCGTGATCGGCTGCGTCGCGCCGGCTGCGAGCAGGATCTCGCGCTCCATGAGGTAGCACTCGAGCAGCATGTCGCTCGTGAACCTTCGCCAGTCGAGCATCGACGACGGGTTGTGGCTGTAGGGGGCGAGGCGCGGCGGGAAGATCTCGTCGAACGACCCGTAGCGCTGCGACCAGAAGCTCGTGCCCCACGCGTCGTTGAGCGCGTCGACAGTGGCGTAGCGCGTGTGAAGCCAGTCGCGGTACGCGTCGCGCGCGGCGTCCGAGAAGTCCATCCAGAGGTGGCAGCCGAACTCGTTGCCGACGTGCCACATCACCACGGCGGGGTGGTGCACATAGCGCTCGGCCAGCCGGCGCACGAGCTCGCCGGCCAGTCGCCGGTACGTCGGCGACGACGGGGCGAAGTGCTGGCGGCTGCCCGGCCAGTACGACGCACCCGACTCGTTCGCCGGGAGCGTCTCGGGGTAGTTCCTGCTCACCCACGGCGGGGGAGAGGCGGTCGCGGTCGCGAGGTTCACCGCGATGCCGCCGGCGTGGAGCTTCTCGATCACCGTGTCGAGCCACGCGAAATCCCACACACCTTCGGCGGGCTGGATCCGCGACCACGCGAAGATGCCGAGGCTCACGATGTTGACGCCGGCCTCGCGCATGAGGCGGACGTCCTCGTCCCAGACCTCCTCGGGCCACTGGTCGGGGTTGTAATCGGCGCCGTACAGCACGTCGAGCAGCTCCTTCTGGCTGGTCTTGCGTTCGAGAGAGGTGTGGGTTCAGCGGCGGCCGCGGCGCGCCGGGAGGGAGACGACCGCGAAGACGGCACAACCGAGTCCGGCGATGATGAGCGGTGCGAGCATCCAGGTCATGACGCCGACCAACACCGCCGCGGCCGCGAGATAGAGTGCGGCGATCGGGTCGCCGACGAGGGACGACGGGATGCTGCGCACCGCCGCCCGCCAGCCGCGCTCGGGCGTCCACGCGCCCGCGGCGACGAGCAGCGCCACAGCGCCGACGACGAGGCCGGCCCAGCCGACGATCGAGATGAGGCCGCCGCCGGGGAGGGCGCCGGAGTTCGCGAGGTAGATGTCGAGCGTCAGCACGAACGTGACGACCACCACGGCGGCGCCGACGACCAGGCCGCCGGGCAGCGCCCGCTTCCAGTCCTGCCAGAACGTCTTCACGTGCGACTGCTCCGCGTTCACGTAGCGACGCAGATGACGGATGCCGGCGGCCAGCGCCGCGGGCAGGGTGACCACGAGCAGGCCTGCCGCGGTGACCAGCAGTCCGGTCAGCAGCACCTCGCCGAACAGGGCGAAGGCTCCCTTGGCGCCGGGGTATCGGGCCGGAGCCCGCTCCTCGAGCGTCGGTCCGGCTCCGGACGCGTCGGCGCGACGCGCGGCGCGGAGTTCTCGGCGGTCCATGGGATGTCCTTCTCGTTGCGGTCCGGTGAGCCTCGGCGGGCCGTCAGCCCTTGAGTCCCTGTGTCGCCACGCCGTCGACGAGGAAGCGCTGGAACACGAGGAAGAACAGCAGGACGGGGATCAGCGCGATGAACGACGCGGTGACGGTGGCGCCGTAGTCGCTCACCGAGGTCTGGTCGTTGTAGAGGCGCAGCGCGATGGGCAGCGGGTAGTTCTCGGGGCTCGTCAGGTAGAGCAGGGGTCCGAGGAAGTCGTTCCAGGCCCAGATGAACGCGAAGATCGAGCAGGTGATCAGGGCGGGCTTGATCAGCGGCAGGATGATCGACCAGAAGATCCGCATGTGTCCGGCGCCGTCGATGCGGGCCGCCTCGTCCATGTCGCGCGGCATCTGTCGGATGAACTGCACCAGCAGGAACACGAAGAACGCTTCGGTGGCGAGGAACTTCGGCAGCAGCAGCGGCCAGAACGTGTCGATCATGTCGAGGCGCTGGAAGATGATGTACTGCGGGATGATCACGACGTGGAACGGCAGCAGCAGCGTGCCGATCATCGCGGCGAACAGGATGCCGAGGCCCTTGAACTGGATGCGGGCGAACGCGTAGGCGGCCAGCGACGACGACAGCAGCACGCCGATCACGGAGCCCACGGCGATGATGAAGCTGTTCAGGAAGAACCGCCACATCGGCACGCCCGCGATGCCCTCCATCACCTTCGCGTAGTTGGCGATGGTGGGGTTGTTCGGCAGCAGGCCCATGTTCGAGCCGAACTCGCTGTTGGGCTTGAACGTGGAGAACAGCAGCCACACGAGCGGGTAGAGCACGACCGCGGTGACCGCGATGAGCGCGACGAACCAGATCACGGTCTGCCACGTGCCGCGCTTGACCTTGCGGCGGGGCTGCGGCGGGGTGGCGTCGAGCTGGTTCTCGAGGGTGGCGATGGCGGGTTCGCCGAAGCTTGTGGTGCTCATCGGTTGTCTCCGGCGTAGTGGACCCAGCTGCGCTGGGTGCGGAAAAGGATGAAGGCGATGATGGCGACGACGATCAGCAGCACCCAGGCGATGGCGGCGGCGTAGCCCATCTGGCCGTCCGAGAAGCCTCGCTTGTAGAGGTAGAGGGTGATGAAGTTCGTCATGCCGGCGGGGCCGCCGGTGCCGTTCGAGATGATGTAGGCCGAGGCGAAGACCTGGAACGCGCCGATCAGGCCGAGCAGCAGGTTGAAGAAGATGACCGGCGAGAGCATGGGCAGGGTGACCGCGCGGAAGCGGTGCCAGGGTCCGGCGCCGTCCATCTCGGCCGCCTCGTACAGTTCCTTGGGAATCTGCTTGAGGCCGGCGAGGAAGATCACCATGGTGGCGCCGAACATCCAGATCGCGAGGAGGATCATCGCGGGCAGCACCAGCGCGGGGTTGCCGATCCAGCCACCCAGGTCGATGCCGATGGCGGAGAGGGCGTTGTCGACAGGGCCGTCGGAGGCGAACATGGCGCGCCACACGATCGCGACCGACACGGAGCCGCCGATGAGGGAGGGGGCGTAGAACGCGGAGCGGAAGAAGCCGGCGCCCTTGTCGCGGTAATTCAGCAGCATCGCCACGCCGAGCGCGGCGGCCAGGGTGATGGGGGTGCCGACCAGAACGTAGATCATCGTGATCTGCGCGGACTGCAGGAACGCCGGGTCGTTCGTGAACATCCGGACGTAGTTGTCGAAGCCGATCCACTTCGGCGGCGCGAAGATGTTGTACTTCGTGAACGACAGGTACAGCGAGTACGCCATCGGGATCAGCGTGAGGCCGAAGAAGCCCACCAGCCACGGGATCAGGAACCCGTACCCGGCCAGCGTCTCCTTCACAACACGCTGGCGCTGACCCGGCCGATTCACATGCTCAGGGCTGCTCCGGCGGAACAGGGACCGGCGTGAGGACTTCTCACCGGTCACGATGACTCTGGTCGCTGTGGTGCTCACGAGACTCTCCGATACGGGTTGTGGAGTAGTGGTATTCCGGGTCCGGGCGCATCGTACGCCCGGACCCGGAAGCTGTCACTGGTTGAGGACGACGTCCATCTCGGCGAAGAACTGCGAGACCGCGTCCTCGACCGTGACGGTGCCGAAGCTGAGCTCGGTACCCAGCTGGCGGAACTTCTCCTCGAGCGTGCCGTAGCCCACGATCGGAACCGGCGGGGCGTCGCCGAGACGGTCGGCGATCGACGCCTCGTAATCCTTGACCTGCTGGCTCAGCGGGTCGAGCTCGGCCGCCTCGAGGGCGGTCTCCGAGGCGGGGAGGCCACGGTTGGTGCCGAAGATCTCACCGGACTGCGGCGAGTTCACGAGGAAGTTGACGAGCGTCGCCGCTGCCTCGGGGTGCTCGGTGTTGGCCGAGATCGTGTGGAGCATGGACGGCTTCAGGTACAGGTCCTTCGCGCCCGCCTCGGTCACCGGGGGAGCGATGAGGCCGAGCTCGGTGTAGCCCTCGCCGAGACCGGCGAGGTAGCCCGCGCCGAAGTTGTCCCAGGTCAGCTCGCTCGCCGTCAGCGCGCTGTCGAAGGCGCCCTTCGGAGCGACCTCTTCCACGCGCTGCTGCGGGATGCCGATGCCGTCCTCGCGGATCGGTGCGCCGGACTCCCAGAACTCGGTGAGGCGCTCCTCGTCGAAGCCGGCGGTGCCGTCCTCGTTGAAGAGGTTCTCGCCCTCCGAGCGCAGCTGCAGCTCGAAGTTCTGGATGCGGCCGGTGTAGTCGCCGCCGCCCCAGAACTCGCCGCCGGCGGCGTCGGTGACCTCGCCCATCCAGTCGGCGTAGTCGTCCCAGCTGCCGCCTTCGAACTCTTCGACGCCGGCCTTCTCGAGGAGGACCGGGTTGGTGAACAGGCCCCACGCGTTGGTGGAGGTCGTGATGCCGTAGGTGGTGTCGTCGACGACGCCGATGTTGAGGATGTTCTCGGGCAGCGGGTCGGTCTCGATGATGTTGCCCAGGTACGGGCCGAGGTCGAGCAGCAGGCCGTTCTCGGAGTACTGGCGCAGGTACGAGTAGTCGAACTGCATGACATCGGGGAGGTTCTTGCCGGCGGCCTCGGTCTGACGCTTCTCCCAGAACTCGGGGAAGGTGAGGAACGTGGCGTTCACCGTGATGTTCGGGTACTCCTCGTTGAACGCTGCGATGGCCTCGTTGTAGAGCCCGGCGCGGACGTCGTTGCCCCAGAACGCGAGATCGAGGGTGACCTCCTCGTTCGGGTCGAATGTGGGTGCGGCGTCGGGGGTCTCGTCGCTGCCGCCGGCGCAGCCGGCCAGCACGAGGGCGGCGCCGGCCGCGATGGCGGCGACGGCGAGTGCCCGCTTCTTGCTGAACATCCTTGTCCTCCTTGTGAACGTCTGTGTTCGCTCTTCCGCGTGAGACGTTCTTCGTCTGTGTGTGCGGTGTGGGGCGCTCTGTGGTGCAGATCCTGCGATGCTGGAAAGCGCTTGCCCGCTACGGTACCCCGGCAAAAAACGTTTCGCAAGATGCGGGTCCGAAAAATTTGAACGATTCAGTAACGACGCGCCGGCGGGTTGACTCGCCCCGGGGAGCGGGTTACCGTACTCGGAGCCGGAAGCGGAAAACGTATTCCCGTGAGTTTGCCGCGCTAATACAACGATGGAGAGCTCGATGACGAACTCTGGGACGCCTACGTGGGCGCTGCGAGCCCACGCGGCGTTCGACTGGATCTGGTGGATCGTCGTGATCAACGCCCTGTGGTGGTTCTTCACGCTCGTGGGTGTCGTCGTGCTGGGGGCGCTCCCGGCGTCGGCGGCCGCGACCGAGCTCACCCGCCGGCGTCTGCGGGGCGAGGCGTTTCCGGTCGCGCGCTCCTTCGCGAGCGCATGGCGCCGCGAGTTCTGGCGGGCCAACGCTGCGCTCGGCGCGGGTGCGGTGGTCACCTCCGCTCTCGCCGTCAGCGTCGTCGGGCAGCTGGGAGCGGGCTCCCTCGCGTCGCCTCTCGGTGTCGCCAGCGTCATCGCGCTCGCCGCCGCGTTCGGCATCAGCACGATCGCCGGCGTGATGTACGTGCACTACGACCTGCGGCTCCGCGCCTATCTCGCGACCGCAAGCCGCTGGGCGCTGCGCAACACGCCCCACGTGGTGCTGCTCCTGCTCGGAGCTGTCGTCGTCGCTGCGGCGGGCAGCATCCTCCCGGGCATCATCCCGTTCCTCTTGATCGGGGCCTGGCTCACGCTCAGCACCACGCTCTGCTTCTCATTCTTCACCGCCAACGACCGCGCCGTCGAAGCCGCCCTCTCCATTGCCCCGTAGCCGGCGCATGACCGCCGACACGCCCCTGCCCCACCCCCCTCTCCAACGAAGGAGTCAGCAATGAAACACCCCAAGTCCCTCTCCGGCATCGGCATCGCCGCCGTCGCGGCCCTCGCCCTGACCGGTTGCTCGGCATCCGGTGGTGACGCGAGCAACGATGCCCCCGCCGCCGAGCTCGAGAGCCTGTCGATCATGGCTCCGTACCTCGTCACCAATGCCCCGGAGGACGGCAACGAGGTCCAGCAGGCGCTCGAGGAGGTCATCGGCGTCGAGCTCGACGTCACGTGGGTGCCCAACTCGTCGTACGGCGACAAGGTCAACATCACGCTGGCCGGTGACGACCTTCCCCAGGTGATGGTGATCCAGGGCAAGGACCCCGGATTCGTGCGCAATGCCGAGGCCGGCGCGTTCTGGGATCTCACCGAGTACCTCGACGACTACCCGAACCTCAAGACCACCTTCCCTGAGACGCAGAAGGCGTCGAGTATCAACGGAAAGGTGTACGGGGTCTTCCGTGCGCGTGACGTGATCCGCGAGGCCGTGATCATCCGCAAGGACTGGCTGGAGAACCTCGGGCTGGAGATGCCCCAGACGACCGAAGACCTGTACGAGGTCGCCAAGGCGTTCACCGAGGACGACCCGGACGGCAACGGCGTCGACGACACCTACGGCCTGATCATCCCCAAGTGGCCCGGCACCATCGGCACGAACAGCCCATGGGACGCGATCGAGACCTGGTACGGCGCGGGCAATCGCTGGACCGAGCGCGACGGCGAGCTCGTGCCGAACTTCACCACCGACGAGTGGCTGGAAGCGGTGCAGTTCGAGCGCCAGCTGGTCGAAGAGGGAGTCGTGAACCCCGACTACGCGACCTTCGACTCCGCGAAGTGGAACGAGCCCTTCCTCACGGGCAAGGGCGGCATCATCCTCGACGTGCACTCGCGCGCCGGCGTGCTGATCAACCTCTTCAAAGAGGCCGACCCGGAGAACTTCGAGAACTACGTCGACATCACGGGAAACCTCGAAGGCCCTGACGGAGAGGTCCACGCACTGCCCACCACCGGCTACAGCGGTTTCCTCGCGGTGCCCAAGGCCCAGGTGCGCACCGAGGATCAGCTCCGGGGCGTACTCACGGTGCTCGACAAGCTCAACTCCGCCGAGGCCGGCCCGATCCTCAACAACGGCATCGAAGGGGTGACGTACGAGCTCGACGGCGACCTGGCCGTGGCGATCGACGACGCACCGCAGGCGCTGAAGGACACGGTCATGAGCTACGCGCAGCTGGGGACCAACGTCAACGGCTTCCAGGGCTACCTCCCCAAGCAGGCGTCGGAGTACGAGCAGCAGATGTACGACAAGCGCAAGGAGATCGAGGCAGCCGATCTGGAGCTCGCCGAGTTCGATCCTTCCGCTCCGTATGTGTCCGACACCTACGTCTCCAAGGGTGCACAGCTCGACACGATCGTGGCCGATGCGCGCATCCAGTACATCGCCGGTCAGATCGACCTGGACGGACTCAAGGACGCCGTGGAGCTGTGGCGCTCCAGCGGCGGCGACGACGTCATCGCCGAGATCAACGAGCTGGCGGACGCCGACTCCTGATCGGACTCGGATGCCGGGGGTCGAGGCCATCGCCCGCCCCCGGCATCCACTCCGAGAGGTTTCCCCATGACAATGCTCGACAACGCCGTCACGGCGACCGAGACGCTCACCGTCGAGAAGCAGGGCCGGCGCCGTCGCGGCGTCCGCGTGCACTTCACGCAGTTCAAGTGGCTGTACCTGCTGCTGGTTCCGGGCGTCATCTACTTCCTGCTGTTCCGTTACTGGCCGATGTACGGCGCCGTCATCGCCTTCAAGGACTACGTTCCGTTCCTCGGCATCGCCGACAGTCCGTGGGTCGGATTCCAGCACTTCGAGGACTTCTTCTCGAGTCCGGACTTCCCCCGCCTGCTCGGCAACACGCTGATCCTGGCATTCCTGAGTCTGCTGATCGCCTTCCCGCTCACCATCGTCGTCGCGCTCCTGCTCAACGAGATGCGGCTGATGATCCTCAAGCGCACCGTGCAGACGCTCATCTACATCCCGCACTTCCTGTCGTGGACGGTCGTCGCGTCGCTGACGTATCTCCTGTTCGCGCTCGACATCGGGCCGCTCTACCAGTTGATCAACGGCATGCTCGGCACCGAGGTGAACTTCCTTGCAGACCCGGCCTGGTTCCGGCCCATCATCGTCCTGCAGGACATCTGGAAGAACACCGGCTGGGGGACGATCATCTTCCTGGCCGCGCTCGCGACGGTGGATCAGGAGCAGTACGAGGCCGCCATCATCGACGGTGCGGGACGGTTTCAACGGGTCTGGCACATCACCCTGCCGTCGATCATGCCGACCATCATCGTCATGCTCGTGCTGCAGATGGGTCAGATCCTCAACACCGGATTCGAGCAGATCTACCTCATGACCAACTCGCTCAACCGTTCGGTGGCCGATGTCTTCGACACCTACGTCTACTTCATGGGCATCACGCAGGGCTCGTACAGCTACAGCACGGCTGTGGGACTGTTCAAGGCGGTCGTCGGCGTCGTGCTGATCTTCGGGGCGAACTGGCTCGCCAAGCGCTTCAACCAGGCAGGGATCTTCTGATGGCTCGCGAGAGATACCGCTTCAACACCCGTGCCGGGCGCGCCTTCGACGTCTTCAACGTCGTCCTCCTGGTGGCGATCGGCGTGGTCGCGCTGGTGCCGTTCATCTACGTGCTCGCCGGGTCGTTCGCGACCGAGTCCGAGCTCGCCACGCGGTCGTTCTTCCTCTGGCCCGAGACGTTCTCACTCGACGCCTATGAGGCGATCCTTACGAGTCCCGCGTTCGTGCGCGCCCTCGTGACGACGGTCGCGGTGACCGCCGTCGGCACCCTGGTCCAGCTCATGCTGACGGCGACGATGGCATATCCGCTGAGCAAGGCGAACCTGCCCGGCGGTCGCGTCATCCTCGCGCTCGTGGTCTTCACGATGGTGTTCGGCGGCGGCATGATCCCGACCTTCCTCGTGGTGAAGGACCTGGGCCTGCTCAACAACTATTGGGCGTTGATCCTCCCGATGGCGATCAACCCGTTCAGCCTCATCATCATCAAGAACTTCTTCCAGCAGCTGCCCGCCGAGCTGGAGGAGTCCGCGAAGATCGACGGCGCCAACGAGATGCAGACGCTGTGGCGCATCATCCTTCCGCTGTCCAAGCCGGTTCTGGCGACCTTCGCGCTGTTCTACGCCGTCGGCATCTGGAACGACTTCATGTCGCCGCTGCTGTACCTCAACGACAGCTCGATGTGGACGCTGCAGATGTTCCTGCGCCAGGTCACCGTGGCTACAGACCTCTCGGTCGTCGAAGCGGACCCGTCTCAGCTCCCGCCGGCGCAGGGCATCAAGTTCGCGGTCATCATCGTCGCGACGTTGCCGATCATCCTCTTCTATCCGTTCCTTCAGAAGCACTTCGCGAAGGGCATGCTGATCGGGTCGGTGAAGGGATGACGCTGCTGTACCGCAATGCGCTGGGCACGACGTCCGACCTCGACGGGTGGATCGCGGAGGGCCCCGTCGCCGCCGAGGAGTCCGCGGACGGGCTGATGCTGTCGAGCTCGGGCGGGTTCGACGACCACTGGACGCTGTGGTGTCCCGAGGAGTTCCCCGACCGGGTGCGCATCGCCTGGGAGTTCTCGCCTCGTGAGGAGCCGGGGCTCGCGATGCTCTTCTTCGGCGCCACCGCGGTCGGCGGGGGCGGGATCTTCGACGACGTTCTCGCGCCCCGTACCGGGGACTACCCGCAGTACCACTCCGGCGACATCCGCACGCTGCATGTGTCGTACTTCCGCCGCCGGTGGGAGGACGAGCGGGCATTCCACACGTGCAACCTGCGCAAGTCGCCCGGATTCCACCTCGTGAGCCAGGGTGCTGACCCGCTCCCGCCGGTCGTCGACGCCCGCACCGCGTTCTACCGGATCGAGGTGGTGAAGGACGCCGAGCGTGTGACGTTCGCCATCGACGGCCTGCCGTTGTTCTCGTGGGAGGACGACGAATCCACCGGGCGGCGGATCGGCGCCGGCCGCCTCGGCTTCCGGCAGATGTCACCGCTCATCGCCTGCTATCGCAACCTGGAGGTTCACGCGCTGTGACCGCGCCCGCTCTCGTCGTCCCCCTTCGCTGGCTCGACGACGCCCCACCGGCCCGCCTCACCTCGGGGATCACCTGGGGCGTGCCGCTGCCCCGCGGCGCGGCAGCCTCTGCCGCGCAGCTGAGCCTGCGCGCGGTCGGCGGCGAGGTTGCCGCGGGACAGTTCTGGCCGCTGGCGACGTGGCCCGACGGCTCGCTCAAGTGGGCCGGCTGCGCCGTGGGCGCGATCGACCGGCCCGGCGAGTACGAGGTCGTGGTGACGAGCGCGGAGAAGACGAACGACGCGGCCTCCGGTCTCGGTGCCGCTGCACACGTCGCCGGGGGGAGCCGTGTTCCCGCCGCGGAGGTGGCGGTGCGCGAGGACCCCGACCAGATCCTTGTCTCGAATGGGATCGTCGAGATCGCTTTCCCCCTGCCCGGGGAGCGCGCCGACACCGTCTGCCGGCGCATCGTGCGAGACGGTCGCACGGTGGCTGAGGATCTCCGGCTGGTCAGCCTGTGGCAGCACGAGCTGCCGGAGGACGGAGGCGCCGGAGCCCGCAGCAGCTTCCGATCGCGGCTGTCGTCGGTCGTCGTGGAGCAGGAGGGCCCGATCCGCGCTGTCGTGCGGGTGGAGGGCGTGCACCAGGACCAGGCGAGCGGTGAGGAGGATGCCCCGCGCGAAGTCCTGCCCTTCACTCTCCGGTTCGTCGTCACGGCCGGCTCGGCCGAGATCCGCGTCGTTCACACGGTCGTCTGGGACGCCGACGCGGCGACGGACTTCCTGGCAGGACTCGGTCTGCGCGCGGAGGTTCCGCTGCGGGCCGCGCTCCACGACCGGCACGTCCGGCTCGCGGGAGCAGAGGGCGGGTTCTTCGCGGAGGCAGTCCGTGGACTCACCGGCCTGCGGCGCGATCCGGGCGAGGACGTGCGGCGGGCGCAAGTCCGCGGCAAGGCTACTCCGCCGATTGACGGGTGGAACCCCGAAGTGTCGGGGCGGCTCGACCTCATCCCGGCCTGGAACGACGTCACGCTCACCCAGCTGAGCGCCGACGGCTTCGGGATCCGCAAGCGCACGGCGCCGGGACACGCGTGGATCGATGCGGGCGCGGGCACGCGCGCCGAAGGCTACATCTCCATCAGCGATCCGACAGGTGGTCTGGGAATCGGCATCCGCTCGTTCTGGCAGTCGTTTCCCGGCCAGCTCGACGTGCGCGGCGCCGCGACGGATCGGGCGGAGCTCACTGTGTGGCTTCACGCGCCGGAAGCACGCCCCATGGACCTGCGGTTCTACCACGACGGCCTGGGTCAGGACGACTTCGCCACCCAGCTCGAGGGCCTGGAGATCACGTACGAGGACTATGAGCCCGGGTTCGGCGACGCGCACGGCATCGCGCGCACTCACGAGCTGACACTCTTCGCCTACGCGGCCACCCCCGCGATCGACGACCTCGAGGCCGCGGTCGCCGACGTACAGCGCCCGCCGCTGCTGCAGCCGACCCCCCAGCATCTTCACGATGTCGGGGTCTTCGGCGACTGGGCGCCGGTCGACAGGTCCACCCCCGCGCGGGCCGAGATCGAGGACAGCCTCGATTTCCTGCTCGACTTCTACCTCGGCCAGGTCGACCAGCGGCGCTGGTACGGCTTCTGGAACTACGGCGACGTCATGCACGCGTACGACGCGGACCGCCACGTGTGGCGGTACGACGTCGGGGGGTACGCGTGGGACAACAGCGAGCTGTCGCCGGACCTGTGGCTCTGGTACTCGTATCTCCGCAGCGGGCGCGCGGACGTGTTCCGTCTCGCGGAGGCGATGACACGGCACACCGGTGAGGTCGACGTGTACCACCTCGGTCGTTGGCAAGGCCTCGGTTCGCGCCACAACGTCCAGCACTGGGGATGCAGCGCCAAGCAGCTGCGGATCTCGAGCCCGGTGTATCGCCGCATCTTCCATTACCTCACCGCGGACGAGCGCGTCGGCGACCTCCTCACCGAGCTCCGCGACAGCGATGCGCGGTTCCTCGACACAGACCCGACGCGGAAGGTTCGCACGGACGCCGCGACATACCGCCCCGATCGCAGTGCGCTCGCCGTGGGGCTCGGAACCGACTGGGGTGCGCTGGCGGCGACGTGGCTGGCGGACTGGGAGCGCACCGGCAACGAGCGCTCGCGCGACCGGCTGCTGGGGACCATGGCCGACATCGGCGCCCTCCCGCACGGCTTTCTGACCGGGGAGGCGCTGTACGACATCGATGCGGGCCGGTTCGACACCACTCGCGACCGCATCGCGGTGTCGCACCTCAGCGCCGTCTTCGGCCTCGTCGAGGTGTGCAGTGAGCTGATCTCGTTGGTCGACGTCCCTGGCTTCCGGGAAGCGTGGCTCGAGTACTGCCGCCTGTATCTCGCGTCTCCGGCGGAACAGGAAGCCGCCGTGGGGGAGCGCCTGACGGGGATCCACCTCGAGCAGGCGCACAGCCGGCTCACCGCGTTCGCCGCGGCCGCGACGGACGACGCCGAGCTCGCCGACCGTGCGTGGGAGGCGTTCGAGGGCATCGGCGAATGGCTCGTGCACCGGCGCGACTTCGTGCTGCGCCGGATCGACGGTCCGGCGGTGCTCAACCCGGTCGACGAGGCTCCGAGCGTGGGTACCAACGACGTCGCGCAGTACGGCCTCGCGGCGATCCAGAACCTGGCGCTCATCGGAGACCGGCTGCCCGGCTGACCGCTTGCCGGTCCCCGCCGACGTGATCGGGGCGGGGTGGGTACCGTTTCGCTGGCACCGTGCGGCATGCGGCCGCGCCCCCGCCTCCGCCTCAGCGCTCGGCGATGAGCTCGCCGTCGACCACGCGCAGGCGCGCGACGTGGATGGCGCTGCGGCGATGGCTGCGCTCGTCGGTGTCGGCGAGCTCGCTGCCGTCCCACCAGGGATGCGTGAAGAAGTACAGGCGCGCCTCGTCGCCGACGACGACCACCGAACCGTGGCGCCCGATCTGGACCCCGTCGCGCGGAGGGCCGCTCTCCCCGAGGATGACGGCATCCGCCCCGTCCTGGCGCTCCCACGCGATCGCGTCGTCACTCCGGTAGACGGCCATGCCGCGCCATTCGTCCGTGAGGAGGAACCACGTGCCCTCGAGCGCGAAGACGAACGGGCCCTCGTGCGGGCGCCCGCCGACAGCGGTGCCGTCGAGCCGCCACGAGTCGAGGTCGTCCGACACCGCGACCGCGGTCGTCGAATCGGCCGCCTCGTCCTTGTACCAGAGGCGCCACAGGCCGTCGGGGCACCGGGTGACGGCGGCGTCGATCACGCGGTCGCTCGCGAGCGCGATGACGCCACGGCGGCTCCAGGTGCGCAGGTCGTCCGAGACGTACTCGACGATCCGGCGGGCGTGCCCCTCCCACCGGATCGGCACGCCGTCGATCTCCGTGAGGTACATCCGCCAGCGCGTGCCGTCGTGGATGATCTCGGGCGCCCAATGCGTCTCGCCGACCGCCGCGGGCGGCGGTCCGTCCGCCAGGCGCAGGCCGGCGGCATCCGGTTCCAGCGTCCCGGCGTAGCTCCAGCGCAGGCCGTCCTCGCTGAGGGCGACCCCGATGCGCGAACCGTGCACCCAGGCGACCCCGTCACCGGGGTGCGGATGCGTGGCGCGGCGCTGCGTGTAGAACATCCACCAGCCGTCGGCGTCCCGCACCACGGTGGGATCGGTCGCGCCGTCGTAGACGGGATCGCGGTAGATCTCGCGGGGCGCTGCGGCGTCGGGGTCGAGTGACGCGTCGACCGTCATCGGGCCGGACGCAGATCGATGACGCCGCTCGCGAAGCTCCTGCGGTGCGTCGGGTGCCCAGCGAGGTCTGCGGGGGTCACCACGGCGCCGTCGGCGTCGGCCGACGCGTAGATCGCGGCGACCAGCTCGATGGAGCGCGCCGGCGCCTCGGCCGTGGGCGGCAGCGGCGCGCCCGAGCGGAGGGCGTCGAACACATCGCGCAGCAGGTACACGTGGTCGCTGCGCTCTTCGGGCCCGCTGATCTCCCAGGTCGCGGCCTCGGCGGCGTCGACCTGGGGAGCCGGCGTGATGCGCCAGTTCTCGTGGCCGTGGCCGTACAGGTGGTCGACGGTGATCGTCGCCTTCTCGGTGTCGATGCGGATCGAGCTCGTCTCGCGCGGCGACAGCGTGCTCGACACGACCTGCGCGACCACGCCGCCCTCGAACACCACGGTCGCCGTCGACACATCCTCGGTCTGCGTCTCGCGATCGAGGCGCCAGAGCCGTCCCTCCACGCGCGTCCAGTCGCCGAGCAGGAACGCCAGGAGGTCGAGCTGGTGGATGGCGTGCCCGAGCGTGGTGCCGCCGCCCTCGGTCTCCCACTTCCCGCGCCACGGCACGGCGAAGTACGCGGCGTCGCGGTACCAGAGTGTCTGGCACTGGGCCACGAGGGGTCGCCCGAGCGCGCCGGAGTCGAGAAGTCGCTTGACGTGGGCCGGCGCGGTTCCCGTGCGCTGCTGGAACACCACCGCGAGCTGCCGGCCGGCGGCGGCCGCAGCATCCGTCATCTGCTCGAGCTCGTCGAGGGACGGTGCCGGGGGCTTCTCGACCACCACGTGCGCGCCGGCCGCGAACGCCGCGAGGGTCTGCGCGGTGTGGGCGCCCGGGGGAGTGCAGATGTGGACGACGTCGGGAAGCTCGGCGGCGAGCAGGGCATCGAGGTCGTCGTAGACGGCGGGCGCGCCGTACGTCGCCGCGAACGCGTCGGCCGAGGCGCGGCTGAGGTCGGTGACCGCGACCAGCTCGGCGTGCGGGTAGGCGGCGATGGCTCGGATGTGCGAGTGGGCGATCGCTCCCGTGCCCACGATGGCGCAGCGGAGGGTCTCGGTCACGGTGGCTCCTTCGGGTGGATCGCGAGCGGATGCTGCAGCCCCGCGGCATCCGCTCCTCCAGGGTAGGGGGTTGGGACGGAAAGCGCTATCCCATTGCGTTCCGCGTCGGTCGCGGATCCGGAATTCGGACTCTCGCGCCCTTTCCGGGCCCGAGCAGACGTGTGGGTCCGGAAAACCTCGGGATGTCCGAATTCCGGACCGGCGAGGACCGGCGAGAGGGGTGACTGCGGGCGTGTGACGTCAGCGGGGCAGGCCCGCCTGTGTCGCGTGCAGGCGGGCGTAGCGGCCCCCGGCGGCGACGAGCGCGTCGTGGCCGCCGACCTCGATCACTTCGCCGTGCTCGAGCACGACGATGCGGTCGGCCTGGCGGATCGTCGACAGGCGGTGGGCGACGACGAGCGTGGTCCGGCCCTTCATGAGGCGGTTGAGCGCCTCCTTCACGAGCTCTTCCGACTCGGGGTCCAGCGCCGAGGTCGCCTCGTCGAGCAGCAGGATGCGCGGGTCGCGCACCAGCGCACGCGCGATCGCGAGCCGCTGGCGCTGCCCGCCTGAGAGACGCGCGCCGCGTTCGCCGACGACCGTGTCCCACCCGTCGGGCAGTCGGTCGACGAACTCGGCGGCGTTCGCGTCGTGCAGAGCAGCACGCAGGCGGTCGTCCGAGACGTCGTCGAGGCCGTACGCGATGTTCTCGCGGATCGTGCCCTCGAAGAGCACCGACTCCTGCGGCACGACCGAGACCGATTGCCGCACGGTGCGCAGGTCGAGGTCCTGCATGTCGACGCCGTCGAGCAGGATCCGCCCCGCCGTCGGGCGCACGAAGCCCAGCACGAGGTTAAGCATCGTGGACTTACCTGAGCCGGACGAGCCCACGAAGGCCACGGTCTCGCCGGGCGAGACGTCGAGCGAGATGTCGTGCACGGCATCCCGCTCCGCCCCGTCGTAGCGGTGCGACACGCGCTGCAGCTCCAGGTGGCCGCCCACGTGCGCGACGGCGCGCTTGCCCTCGTTCTGCTCGAGGTCGGGCTCCTGCAGTACCTCCGAGATCGACCGCATCGACTCCATGCCGCGCGCCCCGACCGGGATCAGCATGAGCAGCTGCGTCAGGCCGCCGGTCAGCAGCGTGAAGTACGTCGACAGCAGCACGACCTCTCCGGGGGTGATGGGGAGCAAGCCCGTCAGCGAGAAGATCGCCGCGAGCACGAGGCATCCCACGCCCAGCAGCTGCATCGCGACCCACGAGATCGACGCGACGTGGCCGTTCAGCATGTCGAGGTGCAGGCCGGCACGGCGCACGCCGTCCGCGCCCGACGCGACGCGGGTGACGGCGGTCCGCTCGAGGCCGTGTGCGCGGGTGACGGGGATGAGGGAGGCCATCTCGCCCACCCGTGCGGAGAGGGTCTCGACTTCGCGGCGGAACACCTCGTTGCGCTCACGCGAGCGGTTGCGCAGGCCGTAGCGGATGCCGATGGCGATCGGGATGGCGAGCGCGTAGACGGGAAGGAACTGCGGCACCGCGATCGCGGTCATGGAGATGGCGCCGATCATGACCATGGTCGCCGACAGCAGTGGGTGGGTGACCTGCTGGAGCATGAGCTCGATGTTCTCGACGTCGCGCACGACCTTCGTCTGCACGATCGACGAGCTCACTCGCGTGTGGTAGCCGATCGAGAGGCTCTGCAGCCGCGCCGCGAGCGCGTTGCGGAGGTCTGCGCCGGTGTCGCGCACGACGGTCATGAAGTTGCGCGTGTAGACGATGTGCATCGGGTAGTTCTGGATGAGCAGCACCGCCGCGACGGAGAACCAGATCAGCACCGTCGAGACCTCGCCGCCGGTCGCGACGATGTCGATGATCTTCGCCGTCACCACCGGCAGGAACCACAGCGGCACCTCTTTGCAGGCGAACGCGAGGATCGCGACCGCCATGCGCCCGGGCCGGCGCGCCAGCAGCTTCAGCACGGAGCGGCCGGGGCGCGGACTCTGGGCGATCGAGATGATGCGGATGGCTCCGGTAAACGCTTTCTGCGTCATGATGACATGGTACTGACGGATGCCGCACCCCGGCGCGACGGAAGGCGAACATGACGTACCACCTGGCCGGCGACTCGACCGTCGCCCCTCCCAAGCCCGACGAGCTGCCGATGGCGGGCTGGGGCTCCTTCCTGGAGCCGACCGTCGAGGCGCCCGTGCGCAACCTCGCCTACGGCGGCGCGACGACCGAGTCCTTCCTCTCCGACGGCTCGTGGCAGGGGCTCCTCGACGGCGTTCGGCCCGGAGACACGGTGGTCATCCAGTTCGGGCACAACGACCAGAAGCTCCCCGCGCTCGACGCGCGCGGCGGCTACGCCGAACGGCTGCGGAGCATGGTCGTCGACGCCCGTGCGCGCGGCGCCGTCGCGGTGCTGTGCACCTCCGCCGAGCGCCGCTGGTTCGACGGTGACCGGGTGACGCCCACCCACGGCGACTACCCCAACGCGGTCCGCGACCTCGCGCACGACCTCGATGCCCCGCTCGTCGACCTCACGGCGTTCACCACCTGGCTCTACGAAGACATGGGCCCCGAGGCATCCCGGTCGCTCCTCAGCCATTTCGCACCCGGTGAGCACCCGGTGTGGCCCGATGGCCTGGCCGACGACACCCACTTCCACGAGCGCGGCGCCCGTCGTATCGCCGCGTTCGTCGGGCGCTCGCTGCGGGCGATCGAACGGCGCGACGGCGGCGCCCCCGCGAGGGGATCGTCGCTGGTCAGCTGACCGGTGGATCAGCCCACCGTGGAGGCGCGGACGATCAGCTCCGGCCGGTACACGACGTTTCCGAGGTCGGCGCCCGCGGTGCCGCCGATGCGCGCGAGCAGCAGCTCGGCTGCAGTGCGTCCCATCTCGCGCGCGGGCTGGCGCACGGAGGTGAGGGGGACGCCGGCGATCGCCGCGAACTCGATGTCGTCGTAGCCGACGACAGCAACGTCGTCCGGCACCCGCACGCCGCGCGAGATCAGTCCGTGCACCAGGCCGATCGCCAGGTGGTCGTTCGACGTCACGATCCCGTCCGGGCGGTCGGCGGGGGAGCGCGCGGCGAGCTGCTCGCCGAATGCCACGCCGAGCTCGGACGTGGTGCGTTCGGTCCAGATCGGCTCCAGGGTCGCGCCCGGGTGGGCGGCGACGGCGAGCCGCGCGCCCTGCAGGCGTTCGCGCACCTGTCGCACCGCTTCGCGCGCGCCCACGAACGCGAGCCGCCGGCGCCCGGTCGAGAGCAGGTGCTCAGCGGCGAGCCTCCCGCCGGCGACGTCGTCGAACGACACCGAGGGCAGTTCGCCGGTGTCGTCGATCGCATCGACGAGGACGACCGGGATGCCGCGGCCGCGCAAACGCTGCAGCCAGGGTTCGAGAGGGCCGAACGGGCTCACCAGCGCACCCTCGACCTGCACCCGCTCGAACAGCTCGAGGTGGTCGCGCTCCTTGCCGACGTCGTCGCTGGAGTTGCCGACGAGCACGCGCATCCCGGCCGCCGAGGCGGCGTCCTCGGCGCCGGCGACCATGTCACCGAAGAAGGGGTTCGCGATGTTGATGACCGTCATCCCCAGCAGGCCGGAGCGCCCGGCGCGCAGCTGCTGGGCGGCCTGCAGCGGCACGTAGCCGAGCTGGTCGGCGGCCGAGCGCACTCGGTCGACGAGGCGCTCGCTCACCATGTGAGGGCGGTTCAGTGCGTTCGATACGGTGCTGATCGAGACGCCCGCGCGCTCGGCGACGTCGCGGATGCCGACTCGCTTCATGTCGTTCGTCCCGTCATGCTCACCCGGCACGGGTCCGGGCCGGACGCCCCCGCGCGTCCGATCCGACCATGGTAGGCGCTTTCCTGAGCGCGGGAGAGCCCTCGCCACACGGTCGATCGTTACCCCCGCGTTACGAGGAGACATTTGACGAATCGAGCAGTGCCGCCTACTCTTCAATCGAAGCGGTTCGAAATCGAAGCGGTTCGACGAACGAACCTCGGATCCCGCCCCTCGACAGAGCGGCAGCCACGTACACGAAGGAGTGACATGGAACGGCATGCTCAGCCGGCGGCACCCTCGGCGGATGCCGCGCACCAGGGCGCGCTCCGATGACCACTCAGGCGCAGTCCCAGGTCGTCTTCCAGGAAGCGGCGATTCACAACCTGGACCACAACGCCAAGAAGGGGCGCGGCCGGCGGCTGCGTCCGGCCGGGAGCCGGACGTCGTTCAGGCTGTTCCTGTGCATCGTGCCGTTCCTGGTGCTGGCGTTCCTGTTCTCGTACCTTCCGCTGTACGGCTGGATCTACTCGCTGTACGACTACAAGCCGGCGCTCGGCCTCGAAGGCAGTGAGTTCGTCGGCCTGCAGTGGTTCCAGATGCTGGTGAGCTCGCCCACTCAGATGGCGCAGATCGGCCAGGTCCTCCTCAACACGCTGGCGATCAGCTTCCTGGGGATCGCGACATCCGTCCTGCCGCTCTTCTTCGCGATCCTGCTCAACGAGATCAAGGCGCCCTGGTTCCGCAACTCCGTGCAGACGCTCACGGCCCTCCCGAACTTCATCTCGTGGGTCCTCGTCTACATGATCGCGTTCTCGCTCTTCTCGAGCTCGGGCCTCGTCAACGACGTGCTCAACGACGCCGGACTCATCACGACGCCCATCAAGTTCCTCGACACCGACCAGAACGTGTGGATCACCATGACGCTCTGGAGCATCTGGAAGGGGCTCGGCTGGGGCGCGATCATCTACCTCGCCGCGATCGCCGGCATCGACCAGTCGCTGTACGAGTCGGCCCGCATCGACGGCGCCGGCCGCTTCCAGCTGATGCGGTACATCACGGTGCCGCAGCTGATGCCGACCTATCTCGTGCTCCTGCTGCTGTCGATCGCCAACATCCTCAACAACGGCATGGAGCAGTACTACGTGTTCCAGAACGCCTTCAACAAACAGTGGATCCAGGTGCTCGACCTGTACGTCTACAACATCGGCATGACGGGCAACAGCCTGTCGATGGCCACCGCGATCGGCATGCTCAAGAGCCTCATCTCGGTCGCCCTGCTGCTCACCGTCAACGCGGTCTCCAAGCGCGTCCGCGGCGAATCGATCGTCTGAGAGGCCAGGACATGACCACGACGATGACGAAGACGCTCACCACGACGAAGAAGGGCGACACCTCGGCCCGCTATCGCGGGACCGTCGGCGATGTGGTGTTCCGCCTCGCGAACTACGCGCTGTTCGTCCTCTTCGCGCTGATCTGCGCGTACCCCTTCTACTACCTGATCATCAACTCCGTCAGCGCCAACGACATCTCGGCGCTCGGCGACGTGCGCCTGTGGCCGGTCGGGTTCCACCTGTCGAACTACACCCAGGTCTTCCAGCTGCCCGGTCTGCCGATGGCGACGGTGGTCAGCATCGGCCGCACGGTGATCGGAACGGCCCTCACGGTCCTCGCCTCCGCCTTCCTCGGGTTCATGTTCACGCAGACCCGCATGTGGGGCCGCAAGTTCTGGTACCGCTTCCTCATCATCACGATGTACTTCAGTGCGGGCCTGATCCCGGTGTTCATCATCATGAAGACGCTGGGCCTCACCAACAACTTCTGGGTCTACGTGCTCCCGTTCGTGGTGCAGCCGTTCAACGTCATCCTCGCGAAGACCTACGTCGAGTCGATGCCGAAGGAGCTGCAGGAAGCGGCGGAGGTCGACGGCGCCAACATCCTGCAGGTCTTCTTCAAGGTGTACCTGCCCAACATGACGCCGATCCTCGCGACGATCGCGATCTTCAGCGCGGTCACGCAGTGGAACAGCTTCCAGGACACCCTGATCTACATCACCGACCAGAGCCTGTACACGCTGCAGTACCTGCTCTACATGTTCATCAACCAGGCATCGAGTCTCGCCCAGGCGGCGCAGAACGCCGGCGGCAACATCGGTCAGATCGCCGGGCTCGCCACCGAGCAGACGCCGACCTCGATACGCATGACCGTCTCGGTGCTCGTCGTGCTGCCCATCATCTTCATCTATCCCCTGTTCCAGCGCTTCTTCGTGAAGGGCATCATGCTGGGCGCCGTCAAGGGTTGACGGCGGCCACGAACCACCACAGAACCACCAAGAAAGGAAAGCAATGACGCTTCGAAAGAAGGTGTCCCTGGCTCTCGTGGCGCTGCTCGCCGCGGGCTCACTCGCCTCGTGCAGCGCCGGCGGCGACGACCAGGGCGCGATCGACCAGTTCCCCGAGAAGTGGGACCAGGAGATCACGATCGACGTGTTCGACGGTCTCGCCAACTACATGGGTGTCCAGCAGGGCTGGTTCGCCAAGATCGTCAAAGACAAGTTCAACATGAAGCTGAACATCATCGCCCCGAACGTCGCGGGCGGCGGTGACACCCTCTACAACACGCGCGTCGCGGCCGGTGACCTCGGCGACCTGATCATCACCGACAAGGGCGAGAAGCTCGACGAGCTCATCGAGGGCGGTCTGGTCAAGGACTCGGCGAACTACTACGGCGCGATGGACAACCTCGCGAAGTTCGACGCCGCGGTCGAGCACCTCAACGACGGCAAGGACGGCGTCTACGGCTTCCCGTCGGCCGTCTCGTCGCTCAAGCCGACCGAGCCCTCCGAGGGTCTCAACCCCACCTTCGGCCCGTACCTCCGCTGGGACTACTACAAGGAGGCCGGCTACCCCGAGATCGGCACCCTCGAAGACCTCCTTCCGGTGCTCGCCGACATGCAGGCCGCGCACCCCACCGCCGACAACGGCCAGCCCACCTACGCCTTCTCGCTGTTCAAGGACTGGGACGGCAACATGATGGTCACCGCGAAGCAGCCCGCCTGCTTCTACGGCTACGACGAGCTCGGCTTCGTGCTGGCCAAGGCCGACGGCTCGGACTACCAGAGCATCCTCGACCCGGACGGGGAGTACATCCGCAACCTGAAGCTCTATTTCGACGCCAACCAGCTCGGCCTCGTCGACCCGGAGTCGACGACGCAGAACTACGACACCCTCTTCTCGAAGTTCCAGAACGGCCAGGTGCTCTTCTCGTGGTGGCCGTGGCTGGGCCAGTCGGCCTTCAACACGGAGGAGAACATGGCCGCGGGCAAGGGCTTCGAGATGGTGCCCCTGGCCGACCAGAACATCTTCTCGTACGGCGCCGAGGCGTACGGCGGCAAGCAGGTGTTCGCGATCGGCTCGAAGGCCGAGGACCCGGAGCGCATCGCCGCGTTCATCGACTGGCTCTACTCACCCGAGGGTGCGTACGCCAACAGCAGCCAGACCGGTGCGTCGGCGGGCCCCAAGGGCCTCACGTGGGACGTGAACGACGCGGGCGAGCCCGAGCTCACCGACTTCGGCAACCAGGTCTTCCTGCAGGGTGGCGGGACCGTTCCTGAGGAGTGGGGCGGCGGCGAGTACGCCGACGGCGTCTCGGCGCTCAACCTCAGCGCGGTGCTTCCGATCGACACCGACCCCGAGACGAGTCTGCCGTACAGCTACACGTTCTGGCCCACGTACCAGGCGTCCATCGCCAACCCGCTGACCGTCGACTGGTCGGCGAACATGGGCGGCGCGACGTCGACCATGGAGTACCTGCAGACCAACGACCAGGTGCTCGTCGCCCCGGGCGCGAGCTACGCGGCCCCGGCGGACGACTCCGAGATCGAGACCCTGCGCAACCAGGTCAAGGAGATCATCAAGCAGTACTCGTGGCAGATGGTGTTCGCCTCGAACGAGGCGCAGTTCGACTCGCTCCGCGACGAGCTGATCACCACCGCTGAGGGCCTCGGCTACGACAAGGTGCTCGAGTTCGACATGACCAACGCGAAGTCGCAGAACGAGGCGCGCGTGGCCGTGGCGAAGGAGTTCGCAGGCTGATACGCCGGTAAGCAGCGAAGGGCTCGGGATGCAGCATCCCGAGCCCTTCGTCGTGCCACTCGCGCGGGCGTCCTCAATTGAGGGGATGCGCCGAGGTGAGGACCTCGGCGTCGGGATCGGTCCGCGGCCGGGCTCTCGTCCTCAGTTGAGGATCACGGATGCTGCGGGCCGCGGCATCCGTCCCCGCGTCGCGTCCTCAACTGAGGGGATGCGCCGAGGTGAGGGCCTCGGCGTCGGGGGCGGTCCGCAGCCGGGCTCTCGTCCTCAGTTGAGGATCACGGATGCTGCGGGCCGCGGCATCCGTCCCCGCGTCGCGTCCTCAATCG